>SKNI01000587.1 GCA_007120615.1 Myxococcales bacterium
ATGCGGTCAAGGAGACGGGTGTGACTCAATACGATTTGGTGGTGATTGGTTCGGGACCGGGCGGATATGTGGCAGCCATTCACGCCGCCCAATCGGGGTTGAATACGGCGATCGTGGAGCGGGAGTCTACGGAGCGCCTCGGCGGCACCTGTCTGCTTCGAGGCTGCATTCCAACAAAGGCGATGCTCCACAGCGCCGATGTCCTCGACGAGTTTAAGGGCTCGGAGTCCATCGGGATCCTGTCGGGCGACGTGGAGTTGTCCATGTCGAAGATGCACAAATATAAAAATAAGGTGGTCAAAAAGAACGCCGGCGGCGTCAAATACCTTATGAAGAAAAACGAGATCGACGTTCACCTCGGACACGGCCGCCTTGCCGGAAAAGGCAAAGTCTCGGTGGAAGCGGCAAATGGCGACGAGACCGTTCTGGAGGCCAAAAACGTCATCCTGGCGACCGGGTCGAAATGCTATCACCTCCCCTTTATCGATATGAGCCCAAAGCGCGTTCTGGACTCCGATGGAGTATTGGAACTCGAGGAGGTGCCGGAGCATCTGGTGGTCATCGGTGCCGGAGCGGTGGGCACGGAGTTCGCCAGCGTCTTCTTGCGTTATGGATCGAAAGTGACGCTGGTAGAGATGATGGACCGGGTATTGCCCGGCGAAGATCTGGAGGTCTCGGCGGCGGCGAAGAAGTCGTTTGAGCGTCAGGGAATGAACGTGTTGACCTCCTCCAAGGTCACCGATGTGAAGGCGAAAGACGACGGCGTAGATCTGGTGATCGAGTCCGAAGACGGCTCGTCGCAGAATGTGAGCGCGTCCCACCTTCTGGTTGCAGCAGGGCGTCAGCCGGTGACCGATGATATCGGCGCCGAGGGTACGGGCGTAGAGATCGATGAGCGCGGCGTGGTTCAGGTCGATGAATTCGGTCGCACCGGCGAAGAAGGTGTATATGCCATCGGCGATATCACCGGTACCATCTGGCTCGCTCACCTGGCTTCGAAAGAGGGAATTCTGGCCGTCGATCATATCAAAGGCCGGGACCCGCGCCCGATCAATTACGACCTGGTTCCCATGTGCACCTATTGCTATCCGGAGGTGGCCTCGGTGGGTCTCTCCGAGGAGAAAGCAAAGGAGCGCGGCTATGATGTGAAAGTGGGAGTCTTTCCGTTTAGCGCCATCGGAAAAGCAGCGATCCTCAATAAGACCGAAGGGTTCGTGAAGTTGGTGACCGAAGAGAAATACGACGAGGTCTTAGGGCTTCATATCATCGGTCCCAAGGCCACCGAGCTTATCACCGAGGGGACCCTGGCGATGGAGCTGGAGTCCACGGTGGCGGAGTTATTGCAGACGATTCACCCCCACCCGACGCTGGCCGAGGCCGTCGGGGAGGCTGCCCACGCGGCGCTTGGTCACGCGATTCATATTTGAAGTATGCCCAGTAGACGTTTTTCTGTTGCGAGGATTTACTCATGCGAACTGAAGTCGTCATGCCCCAGATGGGAGAGTCCGTCACTGAAGGTACGGTGACTCAGTGGCTCAAAGAGCCCGGTGATTATGTGGAGCGCGATGAGCCGCTCTTCGAGATCACCACCGATAAAGTGGACGCCGAAGTGCCGAGCCCCGAAGAGGGAGTGCTCATCGAGCAGAAGGTGCAGGTCGGTGAGACCGTGGAGATCAATACGGTCGTCGCGATTCTGGACAGCGAAGCCGAGGAGGGCTCGGTGAGTACTTCCAACGGCGCTCAGGAGAGCCCGGAAGACGCCGACGGCACCGACGGAGATATCAGCCCCGAGGTGGCAAAGGCTACGGTAGCCACCATATTGGGCAAAACCGAATCGGCCATGGCGGCCACCTCCAACGGTGGATTTCCCACCCGGGCGGAGCTTCGTCAGACCCGCTCCACTCCGCTGGTTCGCCGCATCGCCGCCGAATACGGCATCCAGGATCTCTCGCCAATTTCGGGCTCCGGCTTATCGGGGAGAGTGACGAAAACCGATATCCTCTCGTTTATCGAAGCCGGAGGTCATAAACAGGCAGTCAACGGACATAGTCGGGCGCCGGTGGCGACCCGCGATTATAAAGCCCCGCCGGTCAACGTGGGTGACCGCGACCGGATTGAGCCTCTCGGGCCGCAGCGAACGGCGATCGCCGAGCATATGATGCGCAGTCGGGCTACCAGCGCTCACGCCCATACGATTCACGAGATCGATTTCGGTCGGGTCGTGGAAGTGCGCAGGCAGCGCAAAGAAGAATTCGCCGAGCGCGGCGTCAAGTTGACCTACACCGCGTTTATGGTCAAAGCGGTGGCTGAGGCGCTGCGGGAATATCCCGTGGTCAACGCCTCGGTGGACGGCGACAACCTGATCTACCGAGGGGATATCAACGTCGGCATCGCCGTGGCGCTGGAGAACTCGCTGATCGTTCCCGTGGTTCGAAACGTCGATGAGCTGAGCCTCCTGGGCGTGGCCCGGGCGATCGGAGATCTGGCCGAGCGCGCTCGAACTAAGCGCTTAAAACTCGATGAGACCCAGGGCGGAACCTTTACGATCTCCAACCATGGAATCTTTGGACCGGAGTTCGGTGTTCCAATCATCAATCAACCCCAGACTGCTATCGTGAGCACCGGGGCGATCAAAAAGCGAGTGGTCGCCGATCAGCAGACCGGTGCGATTATGGTCCGTCCCACGGCGATTTTCTGCATGTCCTTTGATCACCGCAGTATTGACGGCGCGACGGCCGACAAATTTTTGGCCCATATTCGACAACGTCTGGAAAATTGGGACTGAAAATCAGTTGACCGGGCATTGTTGTGATGGGTGTTTAGATTGGTGGCTCGGCGATGAAGTTAAAACGTTTAGTTCGGTTTGTGAATCCTAATGATTGAGTAGCCCGCTAAGAGGCGGCGAAAATCTTTTCTCATTTTTCCCAAGGAGTACCTGATGAGCAGTCTGGAAATCACCAAAGATAATTTTGAGACGGAAGTCACCAACAGCGATGTGCCCGTGATCGTCGATCTGTGGGCCCCCTGGTGCGGACCGTGCCGCGCGCTCTCGCCGGTGCTCGATAAATTGGCCGCCGAATACGACGGAAAGGTCAAAGTGGGAAAGATCAATATCGACAATGAGCCGGAGCTGGCCCAGGCATTTAAGGCCCGATCGATCCCCATGGTGGTGGGAATGAAAGGGGCTGACGTCCAGGATGTGGTGATGGGATTTCAGGGAGAGCCGCCCCTTCGGGAGCTCTTTGAAAAACTAGTCAACCCATAAAGCAGGCATGACGAAGCGGACCGTTGGCGAGGACATCAGTGATGGGTGAAAACGACGTGGGTCAAGAACATCAACAGATGTGGGAGCAGCTCGACAAGGAGCTGCGCTCGCTTATCGAAGGCGGAGCATTGCGTCAGGCGATCACTCGTCTGACGGCCACCCTCGAGATGATGGGTAGCGCCGAGGCGGCGCCACTTCGGGCGCAGATGTTGGCCCGGCGGGCGGAGTTATTGCTCGACCTCGATGACGGGGAAGCGGCTCTGGTGGATGCGCGCAAAGCGATCTCCCTGGGACTTCGCGATGCTTCAAGCTACGGCCCGGCGGGTTGGGCGAGTTATCACCTCGATAAGCCGGAGAAAGCCCGGGAGTATTTTGACCGGGCTCTCTCCGATGCCCCCGATGAGGTCACATTATTGACGGGGCGGGCCCTGACATTGATGGATCTCAACCAATTCGATCTGGCCCGCGCCGATTTGACCCACGCCTTGCACCAGGACGACGGCGACGCCGGATTGCTCGCCATCCGCGGGGAAGTCTACCTTCGGATGGGGGATCTCGACGGCGCCGGAGCCGATCTGGAGAAAGCATTTGAACTCGACGCCGGGGACCCGGAGATCGCGCTGAGTCTGGCCCGACTGTATCTGGTCGGTGGAGAGATCGAGAAGGCCCTGAGCGTCATCGACTATGCCGTGGAGGAGGACGACGAATTTG
>SKNI01000068.1 GCA_007120615.1 Myxococcales bacterium
GAGACGGCGTCCTCCAGATGACCCAACTCCAGCTGCAGGCGGGCGTACATCCCGGGCCGAATATAGAGATCCTCCTCTTCGTCCAGGACCACATCCACCCGCAGACTCCGGGTCGACGGGTCCATCGCCGGGGCGACCCGATGAATCCGTCCACTCAACGGGGCGCTGCCCATCGCCCCCACCCGAATCTCCACGGGAGTATCGAGGTTGACCCTGGGGGCGTCACGTTCAGGCAGACGTACCGTCACGTAGATATCCCCGCCGTCGATGATATTGAAAATTGCCTGTCCGGGACCGACGTGAGTTCCTCGGTCCACATAACGCTCCCCGATCTGCCCGTCGAAGGGCGCCCGAATCTGGGTATTTCGCAAATTCTCCCTGGCGGTGGTCAGGCGGGCCTCATTTTGTTCGATGGTAGCCTGAGCGACCGCAACCTGTTGTTCGGCGCGGCGAATCGAACTCTCCAACTCCTCGATCTCGCGCTCCGTGATCATCTGGCGATCCAGAAGGGGTCTCTTGCGTCTAAGATCGCTCTCCAGATTACTCAGATTAACCCGGGCTTCTTCCAGATTAGCCCGCCCCACCCGCACGGTGGCCTCCAGCTCGCGCACCGATTGACGAAAGGACGTATCATCAATGGTCGCCAGAACCTGTCCCTCCGTAACCGCGTCGCCGATATTGGCCGAGACCGACATTACCCGACCGGCGACGTCCGACGAGAGTTGAGCCATCCCGTCACTTTGAAACTCCCCGGCATATTGACCGTGGACCCGAAACTCTCCCCGCTCCACCTTGATGGTCTCCACTGAGACGGTGACCTCTCCGGGACCGCCACCGGGGCCACCGGGACCTCCAGGACCACCTTTTGAGGCATCCTCTTCATTGCTGCAGCCCATCACCATCAGTGCCGCGACGGCAATCCACCAGATCGTTTGTACTCGCACCATCACATCTCGCCTTATCTCTTCAACCGTGAACGCGCTCCACCGGGGTATTCAATACTCTTTCAACCCATCTATTAAGGGCGCTAAATCTTGATTTCATTCCGTGTCTGGCAATCCGAATTACTCCATCTCCTCGAGATAGCGAAATCGAACCTCCGCCAGTCGAGCCTGCAACCGCACCTGATTGAGGCGCAATTCGGCGTTCAATAATTCTTGAGAAGCATCGCTGACTTCCAGACTTGTGGCCAGTCCCGACTCAAAGCGAGCCGAGACCATCTCGAAGGTCTCCTCAGCCACCTCCACCTGTTCTTTGGCCACAACAATAGCAGCACCCGCCGAACGCCATTCTCGAAGAGCCTGGACCACCTGCACGTTGGCCTCTCGAAGATCGCGCTCCAGCTCCAATTCCTGTTCGATGATCTGGGCCTGAAGGGCGTCGGCTCGGGCGTAGCGCGCTCCCCCGTCGTAGAGATTCCAGGTGGCCGAGAGCCCCATGGACCATCGAAAGGGGTCGGCATTAAACGCTGTGACCGCCCCGTATTGGGAGTTGATGCTAAAGTCGACTCGAGGAAGGAGCCCCCACCATACCCCACGCTCGGCAAATTCGGAGGCCACGATCATGGATCGGCGGCTCATAAAATCGGCACGGCCTTCGGTGATCGATTCGGCGTCCTCCCGCATCTCGGGACCCTCCGAAGCGGGGTCAAAATCCACCTGCAGGCTTCCATCGGGAGCACGGCCCAGCAGGGTCGCCAGATTATCGGCGGCGTTTCCCCGAACGGCCTCCGCCTCCAACGAGGCCTGCTCCGCCTCCAAAACCTGAGAGCGGGCCCGACTGACGTCTACGGCCACCGCCATTCCGGCGTCCACCAGAGCCTGCGCCTGCTCCAGATAGGTCTGTCGCCACTGGATAGCGGCATCGGCGATCTCTACTTCTCGCTGGGCGGCGGCGAGCGTAAAAAATGCCAACTCCGCCTCCAGCCGGAGTAGTCGGCGCTGCCAGGCGGCGCTTTGTTCGGTAGCGTCTACCATCACGTCGGCCTGCCAGTAGTCGAAATACCGGGGACCATCAAAGACGGTCACCGAAGCGGTGGCCCCTACGCCCCAATCGTAGCGCGGTTGCAACGCCCGGCCGCTGATCTCGGTCTCATCGAGCTCGCCGCCACGTCGGGTCAGGTTGGCGGACATATTGACCTGCGGAAGAAGTAGCCCCAGCACTTCCCGGCGCCGGGCCTGGCTCTGACGGATCTGCATCTCGGTGATCTCCCAGGTCTCGTGAGCCTCGGGAACTTCTCTCAGCACCCCGTCCAGAGTCACGGCGTCGGGAATAGGTTCATCGGACTGCTCCGCGGCCGCTTCCAACGCGCCACCGAAGAAGCCACCGGCCACCATCATTACAAACACCATCGACATCGGATGGCACTTCGAACTACTATTTCTCATAAAATACGCCGTTACTTTTACTTCACCTGAATTTCACGCCCCTGATCATGCCGAACCCTGGTGATCGCCAGGAACATCGACGGAACACAGATTTATTCGATCACCGCAATACGTAGATTTCTGAAATCAACGCCTCAAGGGCACTTAAGATGGGTCCCAACCACATATACTTCAAGTTTCTTTATAGAAACACAGCGATTCTTCTCGGCCCCACGCTCTTATTTATTGCCCTGATCTTGTGGTCGGCTCCGGCGATGGCGGCCGGTTTTTTCTTGCCCACTCGAGGGGTGGAAGCCTCCGCTCGAGGAGGAGCATCCGTAGCACCGCACCGAGCAGACCTCAACGCGTTATGGTTCAACCCCGCAGGACTGAGCCTTCTCGACGACCTGCAACTCTCCGTCGATCTTGCGATGGTGGGTGTAAACTCCACTCATCAACGGGCGCCTCGAGAGATGAACGATGGCTCCACCCGCACCTACGAAGCCGTGCAAAACGAAGCCCCTCCCAACGCCATCCCCCAGATCTTGATCGGAGGTCCCACGCCGGTCAAAAATCTCACCTGGGCGGCCGGCGCCTATACCCCTTATTCGGGGAGCGCTCGGTATCCCGAGGACGGTCCCCAGCGCTACGTCCTGATCGACAATGTGGGCTCGGCGCTGGGCTACCTTCACGCCGCGGTGGCCTGGCAGATAAACGATCGCTTATCCATCGGAGCCGGATTTCAGAATTTTATGGGCTCCTTTTATGTGGTCACCAAAGCCTCGGGCTATCCCGGGATGTTCGGCGACCCGGAAGACGAGGATCTGGACCTTCTGGCGGTCACCACGATCACCAGCTTATTTACCCCTACCGGTAACCTGGGGGCGACCTATCGGCTGGGAGATCGCATTCAGACGGGCCTCTCCGTGCAACTCCCGAGCCTATTTCGCGACCGACAGGCCACCATCGACACTCGAATGCCCGATCACCCCAGCTACGACAACGCCGAAACCACGGGAAACGAGGTCGATATCACCGTCCCCTTTCCTTTCTTTGTGCGCGGCGGGGTCCGTTATATCGGCGATGGATTCGACGTGGAGTTGGCCGCCGTCTACCAACATTGGTCGATCGTCGATGAAGTCGTCATCACCCCCAATGACGTCGAGATCACCAACGTTCCAGGCATCGGAAATATGGAGGTCTCCTCCTTCGTGTTCCCCCACAACTTTCGAAATACCTTCTCCCTTCATCTGGGCGGCGAGGTAGAGCTCTCGGAGTCCGTCGACTTGCGCGCAGGATACGTCTTCGAGCGAGGCGCTGTTCCCGACAGCCAGTACAGCGTCTACGCCTTAGACCCCGACAAACACCAGCTCACCATCGGCGCCAGCTACGCTTTCCAAAATCTCACCGTCGATCTCATGGCCGGGGCCATCATCATGCCCTCCAAGCGGATCACCAACTCCCAGGTCCGCCAGGTCAACCCCTCCGACGAAGAGGGCGAGTTGAGCCTGGTGGTGGGGAACGGGACCTACGATCACTTCGGCTATCTCGGCGGGGTGGGAGTTCGCTACGCCTTCTGAATTGGGAGAGGGAGAGGGGTGGGGAGAGA
>SKNI01000384.1 GCA_007120615.1 Myxococcales bacterium
TCATCCCGGCATCGGGGTCTTCGTCGGCGATTTTAGCGATACCGAAATCCAGAACTTTCAGGGCGTATCTGCCTCGGGAGCCCGAGATCATCATCAGGTTATCGGGCTTTAAGTCGCGATGAATCACGCCCTGGCCGTGGGCGGCGGTGAGGACTTCGCAGAGTTGGACCCCTGCCGATACGATCACCTCGGTGGGTAGTGGGCCATTTTTTCGGACCACCTCCGTGAGGCTGTCTCCCTCGATGAATTCGGTGATCAGATAAAGGGAGCCGTCCTCATGTTGACCGTACTCCAGTAGAGTTACGGCGTTGGGATGGTTGACCCGGCAGTAGGAGCGCGCCTCATTGAGAAATCGCAGCACGATCTTTTCATCAGAGGTAAATTTTTGATTGAGAAATTTAACGGCTACTCGTTGACCCAGCGGCTCGTTGATCCCCAGGTATACATCACCCATCCCACCGGATCCGATGGATTCGATGATGGTATATTTTCCTCCGACCACGTCGCCGATACAGGAATTCTGGACCGCCCGAATGGGCACCAATTCCTGACCACATTTTACGCAGAAATTTCCCCCGCCCCGTTGTGAAACCATGCAGGACTTGCAGATCTTGACGATGCGGTCGGCCTCTTCGGAGGCCAGGTCCAGCGGCTCGTCGGAGGGCATGGTGGCCTTTACCGAGAGCCCTTGGTCATCTGCCGAAGCCTCCGGCGATCGGTGAATCGGATCGGTGGGCGGCCCGTTCTCCCCGGACGTCTTATTTGAACTGTCATCTTGACTCAAAACTTTCCCCGGACAACCGAAACAACAAATGGTGCTCCCCAGAATCGATGGGGTTCGATGGTTATTGTGCCATCATCCGGCGCCTTTTCAATAAAAGGCTCCGAGCGATCCTGGAAACACCACTTCCAACAGGGTAACCCTCCAAATTTCATCCCACCTTGGTGGATGGTTCGATGCGATTGCGACACTATAAAGATGCACATCGGATCGGAAACGCCAACCAGACGGGATAAAACCCGAAACTTCTCATCGTGGTCCGATCAGGGTACTCCCCTCGATGGTACTTATGCCATGGCAAATCCATACAAAACCGTTATGCTCCCACTGGATGTCAATTACGCTGGACTGGAGATTATGATGCCCAATGAGAAGATATTTATCGCCGACCTGGTCGACAATCAGCCCGTAGAGACCGTATTTCTGGTGGCCTCGAAGGCGGTACGGGAGACCAAAAACGGGGACCCTTATCTCTGCCTCACCCTTCAGGATCGGACGGGAACCATCGAAGTACGAGCCTGGGATAACGCCATCGCCCTGGACTCTCGTTTCGAAGCCGATCACTTCGTCGCAATCCGAGGCCGGGTCAGCTCTTATCGAGGAGAACTTCAGATCACCCTCTCCGATCTGGAGCGAGTGGAGGAAAGCGAGGTCAACCTGGCCGATTACCTCCCTCACTCGAAGTGGAGCGCTGATGAACTCTTTGACTCCCTGCTGGCGCTCATCGAGAAGGAAGTAGAGAGCGAAGAGGTCCGACGGTTTTTCGCCAAACTCTTCAGCGATCAGGAATTTCAAAGCCGATATAAGCGGGCTCCGGCGGCGATGTCGAATCACCATAATTACCTGGCCGGACTGCTGGAGCACTCGTTATCGATGGCTCGACTGGCCGTCTCTATGGGGCGCCACTACAACGCCTATTACCCGGGGCTGGTCGATGTGGACTTATTGGTAGCCGGTTGCATCATTCACGATATGGGAAAGATCGAGGAGCTTCATTATACGCGCGCCTTCGAGTACTCCACCCCCGGTCGACTCCTTGGACATATCACCATCGGGGCTCAATGGGTCGAAGAGACCGCCGCCAAAATGCAGCCGCCTCTCGACCCCAACCTGGTGATGCAGTTGAAGCACCTGATCTTGAGCCATCACGGTCGCCAGGAGTATGGTTCGCCGGTGACCCCCAAAACGGCAGAGGCGATGCTCTTGCACTTTCTGGACATGGTCGACAGTCGCATGGCGATGTGGTGGAATGCCTGTGAATCTTCGATTCAGGGTCCCGGTCAATCGGAGGGATGGTCGGATTATCAGCGCAACCTCAACGGTTCTCTTTATATCGCCGGAGATGCTGCCCGGGGTTGGCAGGCAAAGGGACAGATGCCACCGATGGGCTCCGGTCCCGGACTCGCTCCCGGGCCCGCACTCAGAGAATCTGTGGGCAAAGAAAATGGCGAAGTTCGCGTCGAGGCCGAGGAGGATTTCGGACCCCGAACCTCTACCGAAGACGAAGTAACTTCCGGGCCGGATCCGAATCTGAACCTCTTTGGCGAGTGAAGAACAAAAGCGTATAAGAACAATATCTGAGGAGAAACATCTATGAGTATTTTGGACCGTCTCAACCTCTTGATCCGCTCCAACATCAACGACTCTGTGGGCAGACAGGGTCGAAGATCCACCCGCAAGACCCTCTCGGAGATGGAGAGTAGCCTCCGCGATGCCCGTCGCCAGCAGGTGGAACTCCGACGTGGGGAGAAAGCGCTCATCGAACAGATCCGCCAGGCCCGAGACAAGGTCGACCAGTGGGAGGAACGGGCGATGCTGGCGTTGAGAAGCGGCGATGAAGATCTGGCTCGCGAAGCGCTGGTGGTCAAAAATCAGGCGATCCGGGACGCTCGAAATCTCCGCGATCAGCTCGATGATCACCGGGCCTATATCAAAGATATTGAGCGCGCTCTGGAGGCGTTGGAGGTCAAACTCGAAGGGACCCGCTCTCGGATGCGCGCCCTCTCCTCGTCGAGCGGTAGACGTTCCACCGGTGGCGCTCCGAGCCGGCAGCGGCGGGAGGTCTCCGACTGGGATGCAGAGATGGAGCGACGAGCCCGAGAGCGTCGCGGAGAGAGCGCACGGCCTCGTACATCGGTTCCCGATCCAGAGGTAAACGAGTCCTTTGATACGTCGGCGAGCTTTCGAGAGATGAATCGGATGGCCAGCAAGATCGACGGCATGGAGGCCGAAATCGAGGCTATGAGGGAACTCGACGATATCGGCGGTGATCCGAGGCGGACCGAATTGGAGAGTATTTTTAAGTCAATGGAAGGCTCCAGACGCCGTTCATCAAAACGCCCTTCTTCGGGGCGATCTGATTCCAGAACCTCCAGACGGCGTCCTTCTGATGAGCCTCCTTTGGACGACGATCTGGCGGATCTGAAAAAGAAATTCGAATAGAACTCAGAGCCCGATCTGAATATCGGCCTGAAGTCCGTCTTCGGCCTGGGTCAACTCACCCTGGGGGCCGCCGCCGCGACCTCCGTTGGCCTCGTCAATGCGAGAGTCTTCGGGTTCGTTTGTTAGCGGCGAGGTAGAGAAGATCGCAAAGGCCGGGCCTCCAGCACCTCCGCCTCCATTTCCGCCGTCGCCGCCGTCGCCGCCGTCTCCCCCATCGCCGCCTGTACCCGTATCGCCCCTAGGCTGCCCACCGGGGCCGCCGAAACCTCCGCTTCCTCCATTACCGCCGATCCCACCGCGACCACCATCACCGGCGGTGCCACCGGCGATACGGGATGAGACGATTTCTATATCACTTTCTTCCAAAAAGAGCGCCACCGATGCGCCGCCGTGAGTGCCCGCTGTCCCGGCCGTACCAAGACAACCTCCCGCCCCACCGCCTCCGCCCGCCGGACCCCAGCGATCGCAACTGGTAATGCCCGTATCCTCGCCACCACCGGAGCCCCCTCCCCCGCCGCCGGTGCCGTGCGTTCCATCGGTGCCATCCGTACCATTCTCCCCTACCCACTGTAGATCATCGAAATACCCCTCGGCGGATCCACCGATTCCATACTCCCCGTCCATTCCCGCTTCTCCGTCCTGTCCATCATCGCCATCTTCGCTTTCCGCACCGGGTTGACCGCCAGAGGCTCCGTCGCTGCCAGATCCTCCGGCGTTGCCCGTATTTGAACCGCGCGGTCCGTTGCCACCA
>SKNI01000040.1 GCA_007120615.1 Myxococcales bacterium
CTCGTTCACCCACATCCGACTTCCGACTCCCCGATTTCCGACCGACCTTATGTCTACCGATCTTACCGTAAATGAAGAATTGCTCGATCAATTCAACGGTCCCCTCCCCGCCCACGTCGCCGTGATCATGGACGGCAATGGACGGTGGGCGAAGGGCCGTGGGTTGATGCGTCTCAAAGGTCACCGCGCCGGCGCCGACTCCGTTCGCTGTACCGTGGAGTCCTGTCGCTATCTGGGCGTCGATATCCTGACGCTCTACGCGTTTAGCTCCCAAAATTGGGGGCGACCCAGCCGAGAAGTCTCCGGGCTGATGACCCTCTTCGACGTTTATATCCAGAAGGAACGACGGCGACTTCTGGAGAACGGGATTCGCCTCAAGGTCATCGGAGATCGAAGTCGACTCTCCAAGAAATTGCAGGGTGCGATCGCCAGTCTCGAGGAGGAGAGTGCCAAAAATGACGAGATGATCCTGCAGGTCGCCGTCAGCTACGGGGGGCGAGAGGAGATCTTGCACGCCACCAGACGGATTGCCCGGGCTGCGGCTGCCGGAGAGTTGAATCCCGATGATATCGATGAGGAGCTTTTCGCCGCCAACCTCTATACCGAAGGGCGCCGAGATCCGGATCTGGTCATTCGAACCAGCGGGGAATGTCGCATCAGCAATTTCTTGTTATGGCAGATCGCTTATAGTGAACTCTTTATCACCGACACGTTGTGGCCGGACTTTGATGAGGCCGGGCTCCTGGATGCCTTTGCTGATTATGGTCGTCGACAGCGTCGATTCGGAAAGACCGGAGAACAGGTGACCTCATGAGCCGTTTTGATCTCTACAGTGAAGTGGAAAAAACCGGGGATGTGCCCGTGGGCCTTACCATCGCCGGTAGCGATAGCGGAGGTGGCGCCGGAATCCAGGCTGACCTCAAGACCTTTGCGGCCTGCCGGGTCTTTGGCACAAGTGTGCTCACCCTGATCACCGCCCAGAATACGACTGGTGTTACGGCGGTAAATATCCTCGATGAAGCTCTGATTCGAGCGCAATTTGAAGCCGTGATGAGCGATCTGGCGCCAAAAGCCGCCAAGACCGGTGCCCTGGGTAACGCCGAGACCATCAAGGTCGTCGCAGAATTGCTCACCGAGTCTCCCGTGGAACAACTGGTCGTGGACCCGGTAATGATCTCGAAACATGGCGTCTCGCTCATGGACGAAGAGGGTCATAAAGCGCTTCGAGAAGACCTACTGCCCCACGCCTTTTTGGTCACTCCCAATCGCTTCGAGGCCGGCGCTTTGACGGGTCGCGACGGTGTGGAGACCGCCAATCAGATGAAGGAAGCCGCCAGGCGAATCTTCGACTTCGGAGCCAAGCACGTCGTCGTAAAAGGCGGTCACTTCAACAAGATCGTCCGCGATATCTACTACGATGGAACCGGGTTTGTGGAGTTCGGCGCTGACCGAGTCGACTCCGAGCGTGTGCACGGCTCCGGTTGTGTTTTCTCTGCTACTATCACTGCGCGAATCGCCAGGGAGGACTCGCTTCTGGACGCCCTGGGTTTCGCGCGAGAATTCATCTCCGGCGCCATCGATCGGGCCCCGCAGATCGGCGGTGGAATCTCTCCGGTCAATCCCATGCATCATTATTGGCGGTGAGGCCACTTTGAAGTTGACCCCCCAGGATATCGCGAGCTGGACCGGCGGGACCGTGGAAGGCGCCCTCCAGCAAGCGACAAAACTGGAGTTGACCCAGGTCATTGTAGATTCCCGTCAACTCGCCGAGCCCGGTTCTCTTTTCGTGGCTATCGAGGGGCCCCGATTCGACGGTCATGATTTTGTAGAGCAAGCCTTTGAGCGCGGGGCGACGGCGGCGCTGGTTCACCACGGGGATGTCGATTTTCTCGGTGAAGATCACAACCGAGTGATAATCCGCGTCGACGATACACTCAAAGCTCTTCAGACACTGGCCGCGACCTGGCGGCAGCAATTTTCGATCCCCGTCGTCGGTATCACCGGCTCCAATGGCAAGACCATCGTCAAGGATATGCTGGCCTCCATCCTCGGGCGAAACCAGACCGTCTTTCGCAGCCCCGGAAGCTATAATTCACAGGTCGGCGTGCAACTCGCCATTCTCGGGATCACCGCGGAACACGAGGTCGCTATCATCGAGGCCGGCATCAGTCAGATTGGCGAGATGGAGCGGCTTGAAAAGATCATTTCTCCAAGCTGCGGGATGATCACCAATATCGGTCTGGCTCACGCTGCCGGGCTTCACGACCGAAAAACCACGGCCTCCGAAAAAGAGAAGCTCTTTCGACGAACTACAGGCCCAGTGGTGATTTCCGCCGATGAAGAATACCTGAGTCTCGAGATGTTTCACGTGAAACCGGTCACCGTGGGTGGTCAGTCGAGCTCCGATGTGGAGGTCAAAAACGTCGAGAGTCATGACCGGGGATTCTCTTTTGAAGTGAGCTGGGACTCTACGACGATCGCCCTGTCGCTGGATCTTCCAGGTCGCCATAACGTGCAAAATGCGGCGATGGCGGCGGCCATGGCTCGAGAGTTGGGAGCCGACGATCAGACGATCATCGACGGACTCGAAGCCTATTCGCTTCGAGAGATGCGTCTCGAGATGCACACCACCGGCGCCGATATCACCCTGATCAACGACGCCTATAATGCCGATCCGGCCAGCGTGCGGGCAGCGCTGGGAGTGCTCGCAAAATACGGTGGAACCCAGCGCCGAGTGGCTATTCTCGGCGATATGCTCGATCTGGGAAGTCGCTCCGAGAAAGAGCATCGCGAGATCGGCTCCTACGTGGCACGACTCAACGTGGACCATCTCTTTTGTGTGGGCGCCCTGGCCCGATCGATCGGCGACGGTGCCCGCGACGCCGGAATGTCCGAAGACGCCGTCGAATTTTTCGATGACCGCGACGACTTCAATGATCTACACCGAAGACTCGAAGAAACCCTGGCTGCCGGTGACGTCGTCTTGTTCAAAGCCAGTCGCAGCGTTGGACTCGACCGCGCCGCCCGCCGCCTCATCGAGAGCGTCGGTCCCACCCGGCTTTTCATCGATCTCGAGGCCATCAGTCACAACTTTCACTCCCTTCGAAAACACCTCGGCGATCACGTGCAGGTGATGGCCGTCGTCAAGAGTTTCGCCTACGGAAGCGACGCCACCCGGATCTCGCAGACCCTGATCCAGGAAGGCGTCGATGCCCTGGCGGTGGCTTTTCCCGACGAGGCGATTCCCCTTCGCCAGAAAGGACTCACCGTACCCATCCTCGTCACCAACGCCCGCGCCGAAGAGGCCGACAAACTCGTCAAATACGACCTGGAAGCCCTGATCTACACCGAAGACGTGGCCCGGGCGCTGGCCAAACAGGCCCGCCGACGAAAAAAGACGGTCGGCGTGCATCTCAACGTGGACACCGGCATGCACCGCGCCGGGCTCGCACCGGATGAACTTGCTGATTTCGCAGCTCTGGTGGACCAATGGCCTTCGCTCACGATCTCCGGCGTCATGACCCATCTGGCCTCCGCCGACGATAAATCACAGGACGATTTCACCGCCCTTCAGATCTCTCGGTTCCAGAAGGCCCTCGATGTAATGCGCGCCCGCGGCATCGATCCCGGAGTGGTTCACGCCGCCAACACGGCCACGGCCTGGCGGTTTCCCGAAGCCCGATTCGATATGGTCCGCGTCGGCCTCGGACTCTACGGACTTCACCCTTCGAGCGCCGTCGAAGAGATCGCCACGCCCGTTCGACCGGTGCTCCGTTTTTCGACCCGAGTTCTTCATGTCCACCAGATCCAACCCGGCGAAACCGTGGGCTACGGCCGCACATGGAAGGCCCCCGGAGCCCGCAAATTAGCCACATTAGCCGCCGGCTATAACGACGGATTCCCCAGATTTCTCTCCAATCGCGGCCACGTGCTCATCAACGAAAAACACTGCCCCCTGGTGGGCTCGA
>SKNI01000540.1 GCA_007120615.1 Myxococcales bacterium
AAATCGGCGCCGTCCCGACGGAGAGCCCTTGAGAATTCCGATATCGTCGGGCCCGAAGACCACGATATTGAGGGTCCCGAAGAAGTCGGCGATATTTTTGACTGGTTCTTCGTTGAGGGTAATTCTTTTTCCCCGCTCCGAGATCTCGAGGCGCACGATTCGCTCGTGTCCGCCGCGCTCGATGCGGGCTTCCAGGAGCGCTTCATCGCGCTCAAAATGAATCAGATTTCGATTGGTGGCCTGGCCGCGAAAGCTCTTTACGGCGCTCAGCAGGTAGATGGCCTCAAGGAGGTTGGTCTTACCCTGGCCGTTTTTGCCGGTGAGGATGTTAAACCGGGGATGAGGCTCGACGAGGACCTGGCGCAGATTTCGAAAATCGTGCAGTCGGAGTACTTCGAGGAGCATCTGGAGTCACAGGCGCATGGGCATGACGACGAAGAGCATCTCTTCTCGGTCCGGATCGCGGATCAAGGTCGGCGAGAGGGTGTCGATGATCTCGATGGAGACGGCGTCGCCGTCGATGGCGCTGAGAACATCTTTGAGATAGCGGAAGTTGAAACCCGCCTTGACGTTCTGGCCCTCGTAATTGACGGGCATCGTCTTGGTCGCTTCTCCCCGATCCGGATCGGAGGCGTAGAGCTCAAGTCCCTCATCGGAGAGCGAGAGCCGCACGTTATGAGTCTTGGAACTGGCGAAGAGGCTCACAAATTTCAACGATTGTGAGAGCACTTCTTTTTCCACCACCGCCCGGTTATCGGTCTCTTTGGGCAGCACCTGGGTGAAGTCCGGGAAGCTGCCGTCGATGAGACGAACCGACAAACTCATCGGGCCGTTCTGAAAGACGATATTATTGTCGAGGAGTCCAAAGGAGAGTTCCGGTCCGTCGGTGTCGACGATTCGCTTGATCTCGGCCAGACCTTTTCGGGGAATGATAATCCCGTCGGTCAACGACGAGGGTATGTCGGCCTTGGGATCGAATTCCTCGGGACGGGTCTCGATCTTGGAGAGCCGGTGTCCGTCGGTGGAGACCATCAAGAGCGTATTATTGTCGGTGACCCTGAAGAAGGCTCCCGTCAGATTGGCCCGAGAGTCATCGGTGGAGATGCTAAAGATAGTCTTCTCGATCATGTCCAGAAGACGCTCCGTCCCGATAGGAAAGAGCTCTACTCCGGTGGTGTCAAGAATATGGGGAAATTCGTCGGCGTGGGTTCCCACGATTCGGCAGGCCACGGCCCCGGACTTCAGATTGGCCCAGTGGTTATCCTCGGTCTCTAGCTCCAGCGTGTCTCCATCGAGATTCTTTACGATGTCGAAGAGGCTGCGAGCCTGAAGGGTGACTTTTCCGGGCTCCAAAACCTCGCAGGCACAGGAGGTCGATACCGAAATATCGAGGTCTGTGGCATGCAAGGTCAGCATTCCGTCTTTTGCCTCAAGGAGGGCATTCGACAAAATCGCCAGGGTGCTCCGATGGCTGACTACGCCCTGGAGTTTGAAGAGCTCTTCGGTAAACGCTGTACTGGAAATCCGGATCTTCATGGACCTCGCTCCAATTGAGTGAGATAGCCAAAATTTTTGGTAGGCCTACAGACCCCACAATCCACCATAGCTCGCCGGTCCTTGCAAGGTGAAAATTGGGCGACCGTGCTGACTCTCCCGATCGAAGAGCGGGATTTCATCGAAGTTTTTCACATTCACTAAAAGAACTACTAAACCTAAAGAATTAAGGTCTTTATTTATGAACAAGTAGTACTAGTAGGGCCTGTGGTTTTGTGGAGAACTATCATAACCGATTGAGATCTATTAGAAAATCTTTCCCCAGTAGTTGTGTGAGGAGCTGTGGTGGAAGTGTTGAAGAAAGAATGGATCGATTCTCCCCAGATAAACCACTGGTCGATTCACATGAAAGTAACAGAGTTTCTCACAGGGTTTCTCACAGCCTGATTTGAGTGCGAGAGTCTTCCAATTGAACCTCGAAGTGACGTTGTACCTTTAATATGCGAAGGTCACCTCCGAAGTTGGCAGGACGATCGCAACGGGAGTATCAACGGTGTCGACCAGACGGATGCCCGCCGCAGAGCGGAAAAAACAGATCTTAATGAGTGCGATTCGCGTCTTTGCGCGGTCCACCTATCACGGAGCGACCACCAAAAGTATCGCCGAAGAGGCCGGCGTTACCGAGGCGTTGCTCTATCGGTATTTCGGCAGCAAGAGAGAGATTTTTAAGGAGGCCATTCGCCATACGGCGGGCCGACTTACCAGTGGTCTCCAGGAGATCTTGAGCGCCAATCAAGATCATCCCTTAGAAGCGATCTGGGGATGCGTCGACTATTACGTCTCCATCTTAAAGACCCACCAGGATCTGGCCCGAATGATTTTTTTGGTTCTGGCTGAGATGGACGAGGAAGACGTCCGACAGGCCTATTTTCCCTTCCAGAAACAAGCGGTAGGGGCTCTCAAAGAGAGCATCATCCGCTGGCAGGAGATGGGCTATGTAGACTCTGAGATCAACGCCCAGGACGCCGCCTGGCTCTTCTTTGGATCCTATGTATTGCTGGCCCAGCCCAAACAATCCCACGGGTCCGTCGAGCTCGATCCTCAGAGGGTGGTGGGTCTGATCCGGCCGTATTTGACGGAGAAAGGGGTGGAGAGGTTGGGAGATGTGGGGAGAGAGGCGTAGAGAAGGGCAAGACCGTCGCAGAGATGCAGAGGAACGCAGAGACGCAGAGGAAGGGCAAGGAAAAGGGGAGCCTTCGATGGGTGGTGCCAGGTGGGCGGGAGTTGTGTGGCGCCGTCGGCTTTTTGGGGGCGTGGGAGTTCTGAAGTACAACCCGTTGAGGTAATTTCAGCGGTTTGGACCGACGAAAGGTCTTAGATATTTTAGATATTGCCGAGCCGGGCTCTATGTATCAACGAAGAGCGCGCTACATCTTCTTGCTTACCGGATCATCTATCTCCTCGGCGTCTACCCAGAAAACCCCTTCCATCCCTTGCCCTTCCGCTGCGTCTCTGCGGTCCTCCGCGCCTCTGCGACGGTAATGCCCTTTGCCCTTCTCCGCACCTCTCTTCCCCCTCCCCGCCTCCTCAAAAAAAGGGATTGTCCAGAGGATCTCGCGTCATCAAGAAGGGCCGACCCACCTCCTCGTACTCCCCGTCTTCCGGGGGCTCGTGGCTCTCGCAGTGGCAGGGGATGATCTGGGGATCGATTCGGAAATAGCGGCGCATCTCACCGAAGAGATCGGGCGCCTCGTCGGCGAAAATATCGGGGAGGTCGAAGAAGGCTTCGGTGGCGACGGCAAAGAATTCCGACTCGTCGGCGGCTCCGTATAGATCGAGAAAACTCTCCTCCGGGCGCTCCCGCATGGCATCATAATACTTCTGAAATACCACGCCCCAGACCGTGTAATCACGGCCCCTGTGGAGGATGGGAGTCCCGTCAAAATAGCCGCTGGAGAGGTCCAGGATATGAGCCAATTCGTGAAGTACGGTATTGCACCCCATACAAGGGAATCGGACGCCCTGCAGGACGGCGGGCCAACTCAAGATCACCGTTCCAAAGGGATGGGCTTCTCCAAAGACCGGGCCGGGAAGTTCGTCTTCGGGGTGGACGAAATCCTCCTCATAGATGACGAATTCGCTGAGTTTATCGAATACCGAAAGCGGTAAGCCCCGGGCCATTCGGGCGCCCTGGGAGGCGATGATCAGGCGGGTATGCTCGTCGAGGTCGAACCCTTTGGCGCCGATCCATAACTTTTCCCACATCAAGATCTTGAGGTGGGCCAGAAATCGGCTGGCTTCGGGTTGTGAAAAATAGGGGAAGATGGGGAGATATTCGGTGACCCCGTCGATCCAGTGGTCGGGAACGGGCTTTCGTTGAAGGTGACGACGTCGAAAATATTTCCATAACCCGAACATCGTTTACCCTCGATCACCTGGTGCTACTGGTCATGAATAATCCAGGTTAGAA
>SKNI01000422.1 GCA_007120615.1 Myxococcales bacterium
GAGATCATCGGCGAGATGGCCAGTCTCTGAGTAGTATCGCCACAATAAAAAAGCCCCGCCGGGAAACTGGCGGGGCTTTTTTATTTCTGACTTTTTCTCTGAGGAGCTTTTTCGCTGAGCAGCGCGATCTCAGTCTTCGATGATCACAGAAGCCCGATAAATCAGCGCATCCCCTTCGGAAGTCTCCATCGAGGCCGCATATTCGGTACCCGGCGGCTCCTCGGCGCTCTCCCAGAAGTCAGCGATATCTTCGGCCGTATTCTCGGTTCGAAAAACCGCCACGTGAGCACCCTCTTCGGATTCGCGATTGAATCGCATCACCACGTGCATCACTTCGTCCTGGACCTCCGAGGCTCGAAGATAGGGGCCACCTTCGATGGCCTCGATCTCTTCGATGTCGACGATCTCTTCTTTTCCATCTTCCAGATGGCGCA
The DNA here is from genome assembly GCA_007120615.1 of Myxococcales bacterium. Lineage (GTDB taxonomy): Bacteria > Myxococcota_A > Bradymonadia > Bradymonadales > Bradymonadaceae > SKNI01. Next base: position 435 of record SKNI01000422.1, read on the forward strand.
CCACGATGCCGCCATCTTCGGATTTCGCCACGATCACAACTTCAATGGCCGGAACTCCGTCGAGGTTGACGCGACCGCGCTTCTCCTCATCGGCTGCCAGCAGATAAATTCGGTGGGGGGCGATGCCCCGAGACTCAAGCAGGGTTTCCAGTCGATCCCGGTCCTTGAGAAGCCGCAGATATTTACGCGCATCTCGCAGATTCGTGGTTCGAAAGGCCACCTCACCTTCTTCATCGACGATCTTGCAATGGCGCTTGCCGCGCTCAATCGTCAATCCTTTATAAGACATGCGCTTCTTCTTGGAGGCCACGTTTTCTACCTTCGGTTTCGTTTTTTTTTGGGTTAATTGGGACTCAATTTCCACGTTCACGCCGTTATAACGTCGTAAGCGTTGGTCAACAGGGCTCACGGCGCAACATCATTAGCATAGCCCTGCAGGTTGTAAAGCGAATCCTGGCACTTATTAATGCAGGTTAGTGCCTTGCAGCACCGTTCCCACTATGAGACCAACATAGATCGTGTGTACCTATTCCATGAGGCCACGAGCCGAGCCTGTAGGATGTGACAGCCAGAACCTCTGGGCTGCACCAACGAAGGAACCATTTTATTGTGATCTCTATGACTACTATGAAGCGAACCTTTTTGTGGATCAGTTTGCTGATCCTGATTTCTTCGATGGGATGCGCCCACGGCCTTGATAGTGGAACGGAGGCCCTGCAGGCCGAAGACTTCGACCGAGCCGAATCCATCGCTCGTGGAGAGCTGGAAAAAGACCGCTCCAGCCCCTGGGCCAATCTTTTGCTCGCCGAGACCCTCGCCGCCCAGGGAGACTATCGTCAGGCTCTGGCCTACGCCCGCCGCGCTGACCGCAGCGAAGCCTTCCCCACCCGAGCGCCCCGACTTCTGGGACAGATCTACACCGCTCTCAATCGACCCATCGATGCCAGCGAAGCCTACCGACGGGCCCGCACCGCCGATCCAGAGAGCGTCGACGACGAATTGTACATCGAAACGCTCTTGCAGGGCATCGCCTACGCCGCCGTCCGAAGGGACAACGAAAACGAGTGGATCATTCGCTCCTGGCTCGCCGAAATCGCCCCCGATCACCCGGAAGCCGACCCCGCCCAGATCGCCACGACCCGCCGGGCCCACGCCATCGACCTTCGACAACAGGGCGAATATCTGGCGGCCATCGAGCTTCTGGAGCAAGCCGTCGACGGCGACCCCCGATATCTAAGCCGCGAGGCCCTGGAACTCGGCGAGATCTATGCCCGCCTCACTATGAACGAAGATGCCGCCGACGCCTGGGAACTCTACATGAGCGCCGACACCGACGACGATGAATTACGCCAGCGCCACCTCGATGTCGCCGAGGTCGCCGCCCGCCACGAACTCTACGATGTCGCCATCGACGCTCTTCAGCGAGTCGTCCCCCTTCTCGACCCCATGCAAGCGGGCACCACCCTTCTGGAATTGGCCAGCTATCAATTGCGGGCCGGCGAACCCACCGAAGCTCATAAGACCTTTAACCAATACCTCGAGAGCGCCGCCGTGGATAACGAAGAGGGGGCCTATCACAGCACTCCCTATCGGCGGGCTGCCGATCTGGCGCTGAGCCACAACCAGAACCGAATCGCCATCACCATCCTGGAACGAGGCATCAACGAAGCCTCTCCCGACCGCACCCTGACTCGCCAACTGGCCGATATCTACGCCCGCCGGGCCCAACTCGATGCCGTTGAGCGCACCCTCAATCATTTCATCGACCGTTACGCAGACACCGCCGACGCCCTCTTATTTGCCGGCAGCTGGGCCCGCGAGCGTAACAATTACGAGCTCGCCAGACACTTCTTTGAGCGAGCCACCGAACTCGATGACTCCGCACCGGATCTCTGGCTGGACCTGGCCGGTGTACTGGCTGAACTCGAGGAACATGACGAGATGATTCAGGCCGTCTACACCTATCTCTCCGAGCAAAACGAGAGCGACCGGGCCATCCAGAACGCCGCTGAACTTCTGGCGAGTCATCGACACTACGAGGACGCCCGCCCCCTGCTGCAGCGCCTCTTTGAGCGAGAACCCGAGAATCGAATCTATGCCGGCCAACTGGCCGATCTCTACAATTCATGGACCCGTCCCGCTGACGCCGCTTCGGTCTGGGAGAGCTGGATCGATGCCCGTGGGCAAGACCCCGCCGATATCGAACAGGTCGCCCAGATCCTCCACCACTCCGGCGATATGGAGCGAGCGACCCAATTCTTTCGCCGCGCCGGAGAGGCCGGCCGCACTCAAGCCTGGCTTCGAGCCGCCGATATCTACTTTTACCAGGACCACCAGGCCGCGATGGTCCAGGCCCTCGACGCATACCTCGAAAACCACCCCCGACCGGCACAGGCTCTCGAAGAAGTCGCCACCCGCTACCGTCGCGCCGGAATGAACGCCCGTCATATCGACACCTTGACCCAATTGACCGAACTCCGACCCGATGCCTGGCGCACCCATCAAACCCTCTCCGGACTTCTCTTGGATGAGGGACGAAACGCTGAAGCCTTCGCCGTACTTACCAGATTTGTCGAGAACTCCTCCGATCCCGTGGAAGCCCTCGAGATGATCGGCAGCCGACTCAGCAGCCGCCACTCCGCTTCCTGGCTGATCGACTTCTATCGCCCCTGGACCGAAGGCGATGATGTCCATCCCACGATGTGGAGACTCATGGGAGATGCTTATTACTCGCTCTCCTATGAAGACGCCGTCTCCGATGGCACCGTCGAAGAAGCCCTTCGGCAGTCTCGGGCCCACTATATGCGCTTCCTCGATGAAACGGAGGGCCAGAACGAAGACTGGCGAGGACTGGCCCGAGACTGGAGCCAGCGCCGAATGTGGCGCCCCTCTTCGATCGCCTATGAGCGCTACATCGAAGGCGGAGGCCTCCCTCAGGTCTACTCCATCCCCTACGCCGAGACACTCCTTCGCCTCGGTGAGCCCGAGGAAGCCGAAAAAATTCTCTCCAAGCACTATCAGAGCCAGAACCGACGGCCCGATATCGGAACCCGCATCGCCCGCCTACTTCACCACCGCAAAGCGAGCCTTGCATTGGGAGAGCCTGTTGTGCCCCCGATTTCGGTCGCAACCACGTTTCACCTGCCGCAAACCCAAGGGGCCGTGCATTCTTACGGTCGCGCAGGCCAGCCCACATGGGACGCGGTAGAGGCGCAGCTTGCCATATTGGAAGACGCTGAAGTGGTGTCGTTTCCGTCTGGAATGGCCGCGATCACGGCAGCGCTTGTGTGCTGCCTGCGCGCTGGCGCGCGCGTGATGATCCCCTCGGATGGCTATTATGTCACCCGCCTGTTGGGCCGCGACATGTTGCAGGTCTACGGGGTGGATGTAGTACCCGTCCCGACGCTGGAGATGGAAAGCGCCGATTTCGCGGGGTTTGACGTCATCTATATCGAAACCCCGTCGAACCCCGGCCTTGACACGATCGACATCGCAACCATCGCCACCCGCGCCCATGCCGTGGGC
>SKNI01000499.1 GCA_007120615.1 Myxococcales bacterium
GAGCTCTCTCGACGGCCTCGTCGCGATCGGCGTCGAATTGTTGAAATTGGAGGTGACAATGAGCGTCAAACATCAGCCGTCGGCATGCTGAAAGGACTGTAAAAATTGCTGAAATGCCCCTTCTTCGCCGTCCACCACCTGTTTCGGTCCCAGCATTCGAAAAAAGAACAACCCCTGAGATGTCTCGGCGATCGCCCCCAGAAGGCGCTGGCTCTCCTTTGGAGCTCCCCCGCCCATCGCCATACCGGCATCGTAATCCCCGGAGGCGTCGAGGGTGTGAATCTTGACCCCGTTGATCTCCTCTTCACCGAATACGGCATCCGGGCCATTCTGAAGCTGGCTGGCCCAGCGATCGAGGTTATCTTCCACCCCACCGCCGCCTCCGGGACCGAAATAAAACACGGTCAACTCGGCCGGTTCCACTCCTGATGGACCGCTGACATAATACTCGGCAAATCGCATCTCATTGGCCGGCGGCCGGGCAGTCCAGTGGGAGGGAGCCTCCCACCGAATCGGGCCCACCGAGCCGTATTCCTCGGTACTCGCCCGCGGAACGTTCGGAGTAGGAACCGCTGATTCGCTGCCGGCCTGACCATCCTCACCGATAGGGGGATGGCCATCGGGAAGCTCCATTCCAGAGACCGGCCCCAGTCCGCCCTGCTGCCCCTCGCCAGCCTGACCCTGTGCTGCGGGAGCTGCCGACGCCTGAGCCCGAGGAGCGTCTTCAAATTCATCGGACTCACAGCCCACGGTCGCCCATCCCAGCGCCACAACGAGTGCGGCCATTCCAAAAGTCTTGCTATATCTCATCTAAATCTCCTTACCTCACCCTGATCAGCGCAGATCGCGCAAATCTCAGGTCATCAACAGATTGCTTGCGTCGTATTGCTCAACGTTGCTGTCACCGGTAATCGATAGTTGGGCGAATTGATTGAGACCGGTGCGCATATCCGTGGCTCGCACGCTTAACATGCCGTCGGTATCGACTTCAAAGGTCACCTCGATCTGCACCTCTTCGCGGGGGCCTGGTGGGATATCGGTCAGCTCCAGCACGCCCAGTTGCTGGTTATCTTCGATGCGGCGGCTATTTCCCGAATACACCGGAAGCACCACCCGTGTCTGATCATCTCGAGAGGTCGAAAAATAACGAGATCGCTCCAGGGGAAGCTGACCATTTCGCTCGATGATGATGTCCATTACCCCACCAATCGTGGCTACCCCCAGAGCATGGGGGGTTACATCGATCAACAGGGGCACCTGCATGTCGTGTTGCGTTTCATCGAGCCCATCCATCCACTCCTCGCTCACCTCTCCCAGCCCCGCCGAACCCATCACCTGTGGCGCCTGATGGGTCTGCCCCATCGAAGATCCAAAGATCGCCGCCCCCATCGCCACGACCTCATCGGGATTAATGCCAACTACGGGCTCTCGATTGAAGAACTCACGAGTTCGCCGCTGAATCAACGGAATTCGCGTTGTCCCCCCCACCAGAACGAGGTGATCGAGCTCCGCTCGCTGGATCCCGGCGGTGCGGAGAGCATCTTCGCAGGTCGTCAGGCTCTGGTCGACGATATCCACGCAGCGCTTATCGAAGTTGTCCCGAGTCAACTCGAAATCGATCTCCACGGCGGTCATCGTCCCCGGGATATATTCCGCAATCTGGGTCCGCACCACCTCCTGATCGGTGAGGCGATGTTTCATATCCTCCGCCAGGAGTCGCAGTCGTTGGCGCACCAACTCATCGCCCGAAAGATCGACCTGATGTTGACGCTCAAATGCGTTGAGCATCGCGCTGACCAGTCGATAATCGAAGTCGTCTCCGCCAAGGTACGTATTTCCGGCGGTCGACAGCACTTCAAATACATTGCCTCGAAGCTCCAAAAGCGTGATATCAAAAGTTCCGCCGCCAAAGTCGTAGATGGCCACTCGCTCTCGCTTCTGACCTCCGTATCCGTAGGCCAGGGCCGCCGCCGTAGGCTCGTTGATCAATCGCAGCACATCGAGCCCCGCCAACTCTCCGGCTCGCTTGGTTGCCCGACGCTGCGCTTCATCAAAATTGGCCGGCACAGTAACCACCGCCTTCTCTACCGCCTGTCCCAGATATTGTTCCGCCAGCGTTTTTAGATAATGGAGCACCCGAGCTCCGATCCCCTCCGGAGGATGAAGCTGACCGCCGGCCTGAATCCGGGGTGTATGGTCATCGGACTCCACAACGGCGAAGGGAAATGAGCCCATCAGCATCTTGATCTCAGGGCTGTCAAAGGGACGTCCGATCAGGCGCTTCGCCGAATAAATCGTCTCCCGAGGACTCTCCACCCGAAATCGTCGCGCGTCGTTTCCCACCACCGTCTGACCATTCTCTCCAAAATAAATGATCGAGGGGTGAATCCGGCGGCCCTGTGCATCGGGGATGACGATCGGCTCCCCTTCCAGAACCACAGATACCACCGAATTCGATGTGCCCAGGTCGATACCTACGACGAGATCGGACATATTCAACACTCCTTCAATCGGGTCTCATAATCTGTACTTTCGTTTTCATTCACCGCAATACTGCCATAGACCCGGTCCGCTAAGGAAGAGCCCTTCCTCACAATCTATCCTCACAAGCATCAACAGGGCTCAGAAATTTCTTCGGGTATCAAATCGTTCTTCTCGTCCGTAGCTTGCGGCTACCCTCTGCTCCCACCCGGGAGGACACAACCGAACCTCAGACTCCCGTGAGGGTGAGGCGATCTCGACTGCCCCGGCAAAAACCCGAAGGGTTGCCGAATTTTTCACCTTCGGTTATGTAAAGGGTGCGACGGGGCCCGCATGAATTGCGGACCTCCGACTCCTGCAGTAATTTACAGCGATATCAGCCGTCCTGACGAGTTAAGACGGCGGTCCAAAACCTGGAGTTTCCCCCGTGGACTTCTTGCAATTGAGCGACGGTCACATCTGGTTTCGTATCTTCTTGACCCTTGGCGTTTTTGTCGGGTTTGCCTTTGCAGCCCGCACCGTCTACTGGCTGTTGCGCTACGTCGCCGCCGGTGACGGGTCATTGAGATTCGACCAGATTCCTACCCGTGTGAAGGGGATCATCACCGAGGTCATCGGCCAGGCCCGCGTCATCGCCGAGCCCGCCGGGATGGTTCACCTCTTTATATTCTGGGGATTTCTGGTCCTCCAACTGGAGACGCTTGAATATATCATTCGCGGAATCTTCTGGGACTTTCACTGGAGCGCTTTCACCGGTCAGGCCGCCTATAATGGAATGCTCTTTCTGCAGGATATCTTCGGAGCGCTGGTCCTCATCGCCGTGGTGGTCGCCGCCATCCGACGATATGTGGTCCGCCCCAAGCACTCCCTTCAGTCTCTTGACGGCGCGGTTATTCTCGCCCTCATCGGCGCCTTAATGATCAGCAAATTCGTCGCCCACGGCGCCGAGATTGCCTTTTTGGAGCCCCAATATCTACCCTGGGATGCCCAGTGGACCCCCTTTACGTTGCTCACCTCCCATATCTTTACCGCCTTTGGAGCGTCTCCGGAGTCGGAAGGGATGTTCTGGATCTTCCACGTATCCTATTGGATTCACATCGCTATCGTCGTGGCATTTGCCAACTATATCCCCTTCGGCAAACACCTCCACCTGATCGGTGCCATCCCCAATATCTTCTTCCGTAAATTAGAGCCCCACGGAGCGGTTTATCCCCTGGATATGGAGGATGAAACCGCCGAATCCTTCGGGGCCGCCACCGTCGAAGATCTCAACTGGAAGCAACTTTTGGACACCTACGCCTGCACCGAGTGCGGTCGCTGTGAGCATTATTGCCCGGCCTATAATACGGGCAAAGCTCTTAACCCGATGATGATCATCCATAATATCAAGGAACACCTTCGGGAAAAGGGTGCCGCGACCCTCAAAAATAAGAATAGCGAAGCCGCCGAAGAATATCCCCCCCTGGCCGGTGGAATCATCACCAACGAAGAGCTCTGGGCATGTACCACCTGCGGAGCCTGTGTCACCAACTGTCCCGTTTATATCGAGCATGTGGACACGATCATCGATATGCGCCGATACCTGGCGTTGATGAAGTCCGATTTCTCCCCGGAAGTGGGACGAACCTTTAGAAATATGGAGAATAACTCCAACCCCTGGGGCATCTCCTCGTCGTACCGCGCCGACTGGGCGGAAGGACTGGACATCCCGCTGATGAGCGAGCTCTCCGAGGCTCCCGAGTACCTGTTCTTTGTTGGCTGCGCCGGAAGTTTCGACGATCGCCAGAAAAAAGTAACCCAGTCCTTCGCCAGGATCCTCAAGGCCGCTGATATCTCGTTTGCCATCCTCGGTCCCGAAGAAGCCTGCACCGGCGATCCGGCTCGACGAATCGGCAATGAATATCTCTACTGGATGCTCGCCACCCAGAATATCGAGACTCTCAAAAGCTATGACGTCACAAAGATCATCACCACCTGCCCCCATTGTTTCCACACCATTGGCAAAGAATATCCTCAACTCGGTGGAAACTACGAGGTCATTCACCACACCGCCCTGCTCAACGATCTGATCCGACTGGGCCGCATCAAGCTCAAGCCCTCGGCGACCATGAAGGTCACCTATCACGATTCTTGCTATATCGGCCGCTGGGACAAGAGTTATGATAACCCCCGCGACGTGCTTCAATCGGTGCCTGGTGTGATCATGCAGGAGATGGATCTCAACAAGAAGCAAGCATTCTGCTGCGGCGCCGGTGGCGGTCGCATGTGGATGGAGGAGACTCGCGGTAAGCGGGTTAATATCGAGCGCACCGACCAGGCGTTGGCAACCAAACCCGACGCCATCGCCGTTAACTGCCCCTTCTGTCTGACCATGTTTGACGACGGCCTCAAAAACCGTGGTGCCGACAAGGTCAAGTTGCTCGACCTCGCCGAGATCATCGCCGAGAATCTGGTAGAAGACGAAGGCGACGACTCTCAGACTCCGGCTGCTGCCGAATAACCGCCGTAGATTCACCCCTTGTTCCGGCGGGCCGCGACTATTTCGGCCCGATATCTTTTTTATCAGGAGATGTCATGACCGATGCTACGTCCCATGTGGCCCAGACTGACCGCGAAGTCTTCGAACTCATCGACGCCGAAGACCGACGTCAGGCCAATACAATCCGCCTGATCGCCAGTGAGAACTACGCCTCCGCAGCGGTACGCGAGGCCACTGCCTCGCGATTTACCAATAAATATAGCGAGGGCTACCCCGGTCGACGCTACTACCAGGGCCAGGAATATACCGACGCCGTCGAGAACCTCGCCTGCCAGAGGGCCAAATCTCTCTTCGGCGCCGAACACGCTAATATCCAGCCTTATTCTGGATCTCCCGCCAACCTGGCGATCTATTATGCGCTTCTGGAGTTAGGAGACACCGTCCTTGGAATGGGGCTTCCCTTCGGAGGGCACCTCACCCACGGATATAAGGTGAGTTTTTCGGGCCGATTTTACGACTCGCATCACTACGCAGTGGACGAAGAGAGTGAGCGCATTGACTTTGATGCCGTTCGAAAAATTGCCCACGAAGTGCGACCGAAGCTGATGATCTGCGGCGCTTCGGCCTATCCCCGGACCATCGACTTTGAAGCATTCGCCGAGATCGCCGAGGAAGTCGACGCCGTCCTCCTTGCCGATATCGCTCATATCGCAGGACTCGTCGCCGGCGGCGCCCATCCTTCACCCATCGAAGTCGCCGACGTGGTCAGCACCACGACCCATAAAACACTTCGGGGACCCCGAGGCGGACTCATCATGTGTCGCCAGGAGCATGCCAAAGCCATCGACCGCGCGGTCTTCCCTGCTCTTCAGGGCGGCCCCCACATGAACGCCGTCGCCGCTGCTGCCGTCGCCTTCGGCGAGGCCTCCACTGACGAGTTCAAAGACTACGCCGCCCAGATCGTCAAAAACGCTCAAGCCCTGGCCGAGGGTCTTCTTAGCCACGGGCTCCGATTGGTCACCGGGGGCACCGACAATCACCTGATCCTCGTGGACCTGACCCCTCGCGAGATCGGTGGTCGCGACGCTGCCCTGGCGCTGGAGAAAGCCGGCGTCGTCGTAAACTCCAACAGCATCCCCTTTGATAAGCGTGGCCCCTTTGACCCTTCTGGCGTTCGCATTGGCACCGCCGCCGTCACCACTCGCGGGATGAATGAGGCTGCCATGACTCAAATCGCTGATTTCATCGGCCAGGCTCTCGACAATCTCGACGATGACGAAAGCCTCCATGAAATAGCACAGGATGTTCAACAGTTTTGTTCGGACTATCCCCTGCCTTGATGGCTAACCTCTTGAAGCACCGAGCGTTTTATTATGTACAACCTTTTGATCTCCATCGCTGTCGGCATTCTGATGACCCTTGCCGTGGGCTTTCTACTGGGTGGCGGAAACCTGCGCATCTGGTTCGGCATCGTTCCCGGCGTCATCGCCTTCGGGGCCACCTACGTTATTCTGGCCCGACGATCGATGAAGGCCGTCCAGGCTATCGTCTCCCGGGCTCAGGTGGACATTCAGGCCCAGAACGTCGACCGCGGCATCGAAGTCCTCAAAGAGGCCTATCCCATCGGAAAATGGCAATTCTTTGTCACCGCTCAGGTCGACAGTCAGATAGGATCGATCCTCTATATGTCGCAGCGATTCAGTGAAGCCGAGCCTTTTCTGAAGCGATCGTTTAAGAAAAACTGGGTCGCCCGTGCCATGCTCGGCGCTCTCTATTATAAGAGAAAGAAATACGACGAGATGGAGAAGGTCTTCGACGAAGCGGTCACGGCCAATAAAAAAGAGAGTCTTTTATGGAATCTCTATGCCTATTGCCTCTGGAAGTCTGGCCAGCGCGACAAAGCCATCTCGGTTCTCAATCGCGCCGTTGATAAATTGGACGGAGATGATCGCACCGAGAAGAACCTCAAAGCCCTGCAAAATAACCGAAAAATGAAGATGCGTGCCTGGAATATGGCCTGGTATCAATTCCACCTCGACCGCCCCCCGGCCCAGCGACAGCAGGTTCGCTTTCGACGCCGATAAGCCTGTCGCTGCTGCTCTTAAGGAGTTTTTCTCATGTCTGAACCGTCCACTGATATACCTGAGAATATCGGCCGAAACGATCCCTGCACCTGTGGCAGCGGCCGAAAATATAAAAAATGCTGCCAGCGAAAGCACCGCCTCCAGAAAGAGTCGGAGAAAAAGGCCAACGAACCTCATCGGCTTGTGGGATCAAAGACGATCCCCTGGAAAGTCTACAAGGTCCTCAAACAGATCCATCAGAATAATGCCCTGGGTCTCTTCTTCGACCTGACTCATGATAGCGGACCGCTGCGCGAGCGATTTGCCGATAAAGCTGCCTTTATCGAGGCCATCGACCAGGGTGAAGAGGTCCTCCCGGCGAGCCCGGACTTCGAATTATTGCATTTCCGCCTCGATCCCCCCGATACGTATATGCTTCTTCGAGAAGACGACCCCAAAAACCAGGAGGTCTCCTTTCAACTTCTCACCCTTCGCCGAAATGAAGTGGACGCAGATGGCGAATCACGAGAAGTAGAACACGAGGGATACCGCATCTGGGACTATAAAAACGCCCGCCTCCAACGGGACTCCTTCGACGATGAGGTCCCGCCCCTCGATACCTTCGGCGTCGCCTGGCATCCAGCTACCTGATATGGAAGCACCCACGGTGCTTGGGTCACACCCTGATACAAAGGGTGTGATCCAGGTCACACCCTGATACAAAAGTCCACTTTCAATCCACACCTCGCTTCGGCTACACTCATAGATAACTCATTTTTGAGACATTCTATGATCCACTGGCTCCTTTGTTGCGAGGAATCCCCCCATGGTTGATCGTTGCACTTTCATGTCATTTCGCACCCTTATCTTCTGTCTCGTCTTTGGATTAGCTGCCGGTTGCGGCTGCGACGATGAAGTGGAAGGGGATTCTAACCAAGATGATCGAGATGCGGCCACCACCGACATTCTCGGTGATGGCGATTCCGACACGCCCGGAGACCCCGATGGCGACGGTGATACCCCTGGAGATGCCGATACCGAATGCACCCTGGCTGGTGACTCCTGTGGCAGCGCTGAGGAATGCTGCGGTGAGCTTGTATGCAACGTAGACGGAATCTGCGCGGAGACAACCGCTCCCTGTAGCGGTGAGGGTGAAACCTGCGCCAGCGGCTCGACCTGCTGCTCGGGAAGCTGCCAGGCCGGGGTTTGCGCGGCCGGCTCCGGCAGTTGCACTCCCGACGGAGACGATTGCGACGCCGCTGCGGATTGTTGCTCGCTCAGTTGCTCCGGCGGAGTCTGTGAGAGTGGAACCATCTGCGCCTCCGTATCCGAATCCTGTGACCAGAATAGCGACTGCTGCAGTAACGTCTGTGACGGAGATACCTGCAGTGATGGCGGCTCTTGCGGCGCCGCAGGCGAGCTCTGCGATGGCGACGGCGAATGTTGCACCAACTCTTGCGTCGAACGAGACGGTGAAAGTCGCTGCTCTACCGGCGGCTCCTGTCGGGTCTCCGGCGAGCCCTGCACCGAAGACGATAATTGCTGTAACGCCATCTGTGGGGACAACGGATTCTGTGCCAGCATCGACGGTGAGGGTCCACTAAGTTGCAAAGTCGTCGGAGAGGTCTGCCCCAGTGATTGCTGCTCCTTCTCTTGCTACGACGGCACCGGAAGCGGATTTACCAGCTGCCAGTACCTTGGAGGATGCCGCGTTCGCGGTGAAATCTGTCGCCAGGACTCCGATTGCTGCCTCAACGCCGGCGGTTGCCAGGGTGCAAATTACGGCGACCCTGACGGTGACGGAGTACCGGGAATCTGCAATATCTTCGACGAAGAGCGAGGCATTGGCCGCTGCGGGACCATCACCGGGCCCAAGCCCGCCGGCGAAGTTTGCACCATCCCCGGCGTCTTTGAGCCCAACGGAGCTCATGATTGTTGTGGCGAGTGTCAGATGACCAGCACCGGCGTCGCCCGTTGTGCTGGATACGGCGCTCCCGATGAAGACCCCAACGAATGCATCGACCTCGGCGAGACCTGTGCCTTCAGCGACCAATGCTGTACTGGCCTGTGCGTTCCCGACTCCGACGGACGACTGGTGTGCACCAGCGGTCAATGCACCGATGAGGGCGAAGTCTGTGACGAAGACGACGAGTGTTGCGAGAGCAATTGTAACTCCGACGGAATCTGTGGTCCCGAACTCTGCGCCATCGACGGTGAAACCTGTGCCGACGACACCGATTGCTGTAACGAAAACTGCAACGAAGATGGTATCTGCGGCGCCGACCAATGCATCGAAATCGGCGTTAGCTGTGAAGACGGAGCAGACTGCTGCACCGGTTATTGCGACCCCACCACCGAGGAGTGCGCTTCTTGCGTACCCAGCGGTAGCACTTGCGACGACGCCGTCGACTGTTGCACCGGTTACTGCAACGCCGAAACCAATACCTGTGAGGATCTCTCCATCTGTCTCGGCGACGGATTCGGATGCTCCACAAACTCCCAATGCTGCAGCAATAGCTGCACGAACGGCACCTGTGGGTCTGCCTGTGTAAATACTGGCGGCAGCTGTACCTTCAACAGCGATTGCTGCAACGGTACCTGTAGCCCCTCCGGGATCTGCGAAGAAGGTGAGACCGAGTGCGGTGGCCCCGGCGACACCTGTGAGGAAAACCTGGACTGTTGTCTTGGTCTTCGTTGCGACGGCGAAGGGTTCTGTCGGGTCATCGACTGATTTCGCCGGATAACCAATAAAAAGCCCGAGCCTCGTTGGAGGCTCGGGCTTTTTGTTTGAGCGCTGGTACTCGTCCTCGCTCCCATCGGCTTCTTAGCTGCTTATCCCTGCACATCGCTTCCCGGCGGGCGGTCGATACCCTGACTGGGTGCACCACTACCAGAATTTTGACCGGCTGATCGCCCGAGAAGACCGCGGTCTGCATCTTTTTGACCGGCGAAGTCGATACTCTGGACCACCATCTGGTCTATTTTGACCGGACGACCGCTCCGGGAGACCACCATCTGGTCTATTTTGACCGGTCCACCGCTCCGGGAGACCACCATCTGGTCTATTTTGACCGGACGACCGCTCCGGGAGACCAACATCTGGTCTATTCGACCGGTCCACCGCTTCGAGTTCGAGTACCTACTGTGACTGAGCTACAAGCTCCAGAAAGTCAGCACTCACATTATTGGCAACGCCCCACCGGGACTTGTCCCACTCCCGACGATACGCTCGAAAGAGCCCCACGCTATCCTGGAGCATCCGACTCGCCAGGGGATGGTCCTCTCGCACGTCTTCCATCTCCAAAATGTCTTCCCGTCGGTCGTAGATTCGAAATCCACCGCCTCGCAGATAGATCTTCCAGTCCATGATCTGCATCCCGTAGTGGCGCATATATTGAGTCGCCACCGCCGGAGCCGGATATCCCCCATGTTCTCCGAAAATCGTGGGCAGTAGATTCATACCCTGGCGGTCGTCAAAGCCCTCTCCACCGACCAACTCGCGAACGGTGGGCAAGACATCGATCACATCGGCCCCCGAATTGACCACCCGACCCGCGGGAAGCCCTCCGGGATAGTGAAAAATCAACGGCACGTGGACCATCTCCTGATGTACGTTATGACCGTGGCCCACACTTCCATGCTCCCAGAACTCCTCTCCGTGATCGGAGGTCACCACCACCAGAGTCTCATCCCAGATTCCCTTCTCTTCCAGGAGTTCGCGAAACATCCCGAACTTCTTATCGTTAAAGGTGATCTCGTTCTTATAAAGGTTGATGATCCACTCTTTTTCGCGGTCCGTAACCGATAAGTGACGTCCCTTTATCCGCCCCAGATCCTCGCCGGAGAGAAAACGACTAAATCGTCCGCTATAGCCATCGGGTTCGTAGATATCGATGATCCCCTCATGACGACGGTAGGTGACATGGGGATCGATAGTTCCCAGATACAAAAAGAAGGGCTGATCCTCTTCCTGAGCTTCGACAAAACGGGTGCCATGACGCAATAGTGCGCGGGCGTCCACGGCCGTCGCATCATGGATCGTATTCTTATAGGAATCCCAACCTCGATTCAGATTCAACAGATGAGAGACATACCCGTTCGATGCGTACAACCCGGTCTGAAATCCGAGATCTTTAAATAGGTGCGGAAGTATCGGCATATTGGGATCCACACGTCCCCTGGCCATCACCCCGTGTCGCTCGGGATAAAGTCCAGTAAACAAGGAGGCGTGACTGGCTCGAGACTCGGTTCCCTGGACATAAGCGACCCGAAAAGAAACCCCCTCATCGGCCAGACGCTTCAAATTGGGCGCCTGGACGTCGGTCTCAAAGTGAATCGGAAGATAATCGGCTCGCAGCGTATCAATGATCCAGAAGAGCACGTATTTGGGAGGGGTGATCTCTTCGGGGACTCCGGCCACCGTTCCGGGGCGAATCAACCGAGCGGTCTCAAAAGTAATCTCTTCACATTCATTATCGGTAAGACCCAGGTTCAACCGTGCGACCTGGCTTGAATCCACATCAAATTGCACCGCCGTGGTCTGACTCTCGCCGCGTCCCTCTACCAGAGTTCGCTCTTCGGACAGCACCGTCTCGACAACGCCCTGGCCTCGCTCAAGGGCCAACTCGACGGCGGCGCTGCACCCGGGCTCTCCCTGCATCTCCAACTCCAGCACGGCGTCATCGTGAAGCCATACAACCCACGACAACCCTTCGTCACCGCTAAGGGTGAGAGCTCCCTGTCCCGACCAGATCTTATTGGGGCTCGGAGCGACTTCGACGACCGGCTCTTGCTCTTTCTCTTCCTCTTCTTCTGTCGCTCGCTCTCCTGAATCTCCACCGGTCCCGCCCACCTCGAGCTGCTCTTGCGCCTCTTCACCCTGTTCTCCCCGCTCCAATTCCTGGTCGTCCTGAGACTCCTCTACCGCGGCCAGGGGTTCTTCTCTCGCAATGCTGGGACCGATCCTTGCCCATGCCAGTCCCCCTCCGGAGAGCCGTCCTCCAATCCTTCCCATATTCGAAAAGCTCAGCGCCACATCGTTATCGCCTCGAACCGGAGCATCCTCCAGAGATATCTCCACAACCTGCCATCCCTCCGCAAGAGTCGCCTTCGGGAGATCGGCTCCGTTGAGCGTTACCGTCAATTCGTTATGCCCCCGAGCGGGATTAAAGAGATTCATCTCCAGAACTTCCGTATTGCCATCGACCCCCGCCGGCATCGTGAGTTTCGCCTCACGACCGCGAGTTCCCGCCACCACGCCATCTTCTACGTCCGCAAAGGGCGTCCAGTCGTTGGTGTGATTGCCCTGAATATAGCGGACAAAATCAGGCTCGGAGGCATCGATCCAGAACGACTGCCCCTCCTCGGCGTAGGTGATTCGATGAGCCAGGGGCCGATTTCGCAACAGATCGAAGGCTTCAAAGTGCTCCCCGTCCACCGTTGGAAGCGGTGGATCCAACTCTGGGACTCCCGAGACCGCCTCTTTCGGATCAGGCGTTGATTTCTCCACCACTCGATCGGAATAATTCTCTTCCGACTCACCGGGGGTCAGGTTATTCGATGCCCAGCACCCGGCAGCGATTACAAGGACAAGGCAGACAAAGACGAAGAGATAGCGCATCAGATCACCGGTGGAAAACGTTCAGCGGAACGTGGTTCGGTTAAAGCTCGTGGTCACAAGCCCAGCTCGACGAAGCCCCACTCCGCTGGATCGCACCAAATCATCGATGGATACGGAGCTACGAATGGAGTCGACGAGCACACTTCCACCATCGCCGAAGATATCCGACCGACCGGCTGGTGGCTGGGGCATTGATACAAGATTGGTGAATTCTCCTGCAACCCCTTCCGGTCCCATCGACCAGATATCCCAGCTTCGCTCCGTTGCAACCAGACGCACCCGAAAGATCGGTCCAGCCGTCGCATCCACCGACACCGTTCGTTGCCCCTCGTCGATCACGCCGGCAGAGGAGTCCGGAAACGTCCCCAGACTCGTTCCGGTAGGTAAACTCTGTCCATTCCACAGGGCCGCCGAGAAATCTCCGGCTACATCCTCGCCCTCGGTGCTAAACGCCAGCGCCAGCACTGCGTAGCGCCCGCCCACCGCCGATCCGTATTGAGGAGCCATATACAGAGTTCTCGCGTCGGGCTGACCGGCTCCGCTATCGTCGGATACTGCGCTGATTCCCAGCGGCATAAACCCGGGTCCATCGAGCAGTGTTCCTCCCACCAATACGGCGACTTCGGCCCGTTGTCCGCCCAAAAACGGAAGGCTCGAAATCGCTATCTCCGTTGTCAGTTGCTGGCGCACCGAAGGCATCAAGTCCTCCTCGGGAAACGCATCGTAATCGGGAAGCCACTCGTCGGTGATACCGTTATTATTAATATCCTGGGTATCCAAAACCCTGGGGAGGGCTTCTAAAATTACCGGCTGCTGCCCGTGATCAAAGCGGCTAAACAGGGGCAAAAACGTCCCGATCGCCTCTCCCACCGTTTCCGGAGGATTGCTGAAGATCGGGAAGAGATCCATAAATGGAATTCTCCCCGCAAGTCCCCAGGAAAGCCTCGCTCCAGCGGCAGATTGCGCGTAATAGGTTTGTTTTCCTTCCAGTTGAAAATTAAGCACCTCTCCGTGAGCTGTGATCCCACCCGGAAGGGGCACGTCCGCCCCGCCGAGGCCCGTGACCTCAAAGGGGGTCACGAAGGGATCGCCAAGGAGGCGGCCCAGGTTAATATCGAGGAGATCGCCGGCCAGGCTGGCCCCGGCAATACCCAACTCGATATCTCCCGAGGTCTGCGCCTGAGACATATC
>SKNI01000478.1 GCA_007120615.1 Myxococcales bacterium
AACGTAGTCCCTCAGAATATGGAGACCATGGAGATCCTGGGAGTCCGAGCCAATTACCGAGACGCCATCAATGATCGCCATCGCTACCGTCAGCAAAGAACCTATGCCGGAGTCACCGAAATGAAGTCGGTCGTGGAGAGCAATATCAACAGCGACGTCATGATTCGGGTGGAGAGAGTTCGAATGGCGGAGCAGGTCGACAAAGCGATGCAGCAATACTCCGCCGGCAATCAGGAAGGCGCCGCCCAGATGCTGGCTCAGGAACAAGCCCGTTCACGGTCAGTGCGTCGCCAATATGATATCGAGGAAGAAGATCTCGAAGATCTGGACCGCAGCTATGACCGTATGGAGCGCACCGTTCGGGCGCGGCCGGCTCGTTCACCGGAGGCCCGTGAGATGCAGATGGAGAGTAGCGAAGAGCTCCTCGATGTAATTCAGACCTGGTAGATTCGGTGGGTCATTGAACGTGAGAGCCGGGCCTTTCATGGAGGCCCGGCTTTTGTAGTTCTGGGTGCCTGGTTCAAGGACCGCTCTCTCAAGTAACGCCGCCGAACGTCGATATGTGCACCAGTATGACGACCATCGATAGGTCAATCGCTGGAGTACCTTATCAACGAAAATTGCGAGAATAGAGGTGCCCACAGGAAATACCTTGTAAGCTTATCCCATATATGTAACCCTTTGAAACACAGTTCTGTTAGACTTACCCACTAATCAATGGGGTTTCTTCTTATTCGGCCACAGAAATTTTTTTCTGTTTGACGCCAGGTCAGAGGATTTAGCGTCCGCTAGAAGTCCGATACGAAATGTTAGGAGAGAAACCGTTGCTATTTGATAACTTAACTTGCTTTAAAGAAAATAAGAAAAGGAATTTCAGAATGAAATCTGCACACAAATCATTAAGAGAAATGATTCCAATTATTGCCATACTAAGCCTGCTCGGGCTGGCCTGTGTCGTGGAGTCCGAAGGAGAGCCGGGGGACGGTGACGGAGACGGCACTACTCATTACGGCGACGGCGATGGCGGTGGCGGTGGCATCGGCGACGGTGGTGATGGCGACGGCGGAGGCGGTGGCGGTGAGCTTCCCGATCCAAGCTCCTGCATTGATCTGAGTGGAAGTGACGTAAATGGCGGTGCGACACTCGACGGCTGCTACAACGTCTCTACTATTCTCACCATCGATGATGGTCACCTCACTATTGCTGCGGGAACGACGATCTATTTCGACGATGATAGGGGCCTTCGTGTCAGTGACGATGGAAGTATCAGTGCCGAGGGAACCACGAACGAGCCGGTTCACCTTCTTGGGCTCGAAAGTGAGAAGGGCTTCTGGCGAGGCATAGAGATTCGCACCGGCTCGAGTGACAACCAACTCGACCACCTGGTTCTCGAGCATGCCGGAAGTTCGCCGTGGCGCACCTCCGTGACCTACGCTCAGGGCGGAATCTACTTTCGCGATAGCGGTCAAAGTACCATCACCAATTCTGAGTTTCGACATATCGAAGGGGGGGCAATCGTAGCCGGGGGAGGCGGCAATCCGCTCGTTTCATCCACTCATTTTGAGTCCAATGACACCCCATTTAAAATGCGAGCGAGCAAAATGAGTGGCTTGGATTCGAACCTGACCTTCTCCAATAATGAGAACGAGGTCATTTATGTTTATGGTGGTGATCTCGCCGGTGACGTGACCTGGCAGGGGCTGGAGATTCCTTATGAGATTCAAACGGTGATCGAGATCGGTAGTGGCGATTCGCTGACCATTGACGCCGGAGCTTCGTTTTTATTCGGAACCGACCGTGGCCTCCGAATCCGCGACGACGCTTCATTGACGATCACCGGCACCGATCAGCAGCCCGTACATATGGCAGGGGTTCAAGCAGAGCGCGGTTACTGGCGAGGAATCGTGTATCGGGATACTCTCTCGGAGGATAATCGCATCGAGAACCTGATCCTCGAACACGCCGGCAATTCGCGATGGAGCGGCTCTCAGGCCAATACCCAGGGTGGGGTCGTCTTGCGCGGCAGTAACACACGGGTAGAGGTCATCGATTCCGAGTTTCGAGAAAACAGATATGGCGGCATCACCGTATTTAATTCCGGTGCCGAACTGAACGTCTCCGGGTCGCTCTTTGAGGACAATGAATACCCCTTACAACTTCGGTCCAATCACGTCGCCGGTATTACTTCGGACAATGCCTTTCCCAACAATGATGGCAACGTGGTTTTGGTCTCCGGAAGCGGTGGAGTCTCCCGCGACGCCACCTGGAATGCATTGGAAATCCCCATCGAGCGCACCGGCAACTTCACCGTGAGCGCTGACTTGATCATCAGCCCGGGCACCACGATTCTTTTTCAGCACAACGCCGGCATTACGATTCAAGAGGGGACCCTGAATGCCATCGGCACGAACTCGGACCCAATTGTTTTTGAAGGGGTCGAGGATCTGCAGGGTTTCTGGCGAGGACTGTACTTTCGAGACACCGAGACCACGGATAACCAGTTGGCTCATGTAGAGATTCACGATGCCGGAGGCGAGCAATGGAACCGCTGGGAGACCACTCAGGCCAGCGTCGTCGCTCGAAATGCCAGAGTGGAGATCAATGATGCACTCATTACCAATAGCGGCGGGCATGCACTTGGCGCCGTCGATGACGGTACCATCGCCGGCTGCGCGAATATGACCTATGAGAATATTGCTCACGCCGACGACAGTGCGAGCCATTCCGACTCATCGGCCTGTTAGTATTCGAGCTCTACGGTAGTCTGCCCGGGGAGAGCGCCTCCAGCTCTCCCCGGCACTGCCAACCCATTCCGCGTACGGCCTTGGATTACGTGGATCACACCTCCCGAGTGTTCGAGGTCTGCAGACCTGGCTCGAAATTCACGGAGCAGCTGTACCGCCGAACACGAGCACGACGCCGGATTGAACCATCCAGTCCCCATCTAAGGAGCGCAGCACGCCGGCGTCCCATGTCACCTGGTCGGAGAGCCCCCAGCGAAGTCCGAGTTGGGTGGTTGTGCTGGAGCCCCAATCGGCCTGTGGGTCGCCAGGGTCTCCGGCGAATGCGTCGGCGATCCAGGCGATATCTCCGCCTCCCGGTGACCACTCCAGCCCCAGCCCGGCCAGGGGGCCGCCGGTCTGGAAGCCCGATTCATATCCCACTGCCCAGCCCAGATTTAGATGCAATGCAAGGGGCGATTCCTCGTCGGCGAAGGTCACCGGGACCAGCCCGTATACCGAGGTTCCAGGGTTGAATTCCGAGCCGAAGCCCAGCGGTGGATGAACCCCAATGGCGAGCGCAATGCCCGGTCGGGGGCCCTCTGCGCTGAGAAGAAGCGCCTTCGCTTCGATGGTGGGATTGACCAGGGTGAATTCACCGTCCAGGTCCCATCCCAGACCGGAGCCCAGGGTAAACTCCAGCCCCTGGAACTGAGTGGTTGCGATCTCGGCATGAAATAAAGGCGCGGCAGGCCAGCCCTCTCCGCCGGGGTCCATCGCCACTTCCGTCCACAACTGCACCTCGAACTCGCCGAGTTCGCTGATGTCGCCGTCGTCTGTGAGGAATGGGCGGTTCCCATGGGCCAGGGCCGGGATCAGTCCTGCCAGGGTGAACACGAGAATAAAGAAGGAGAGATTGTGGGTCATGGGGCTGATTCGCAAGGGGCAAGGCTCAATCAAGAGCGTCCAATTCCTTCCCCTAACACCATGTTAGACGACATTTGTCCAGCGCTGCGGGTTTGGAGCGCGAACGTCCTCCTCATCCGTATGAGAAGAAAAGCGCTTTTTATTTGATGCGGACGGGGACGTCCGCGCTCGTGCGCTTGAGAGCATATATAGCCAGATGGTGAGAGTCCATCCAGGGCAAGATCCCGCCCTGAAGTAGAAGGCAACTGCGTCACCGCGAGGTGGGGTGGGAAGCAGCCGAGGTAATGAAGAACCAGTC
>SKNI01000727.1 GCA_007120615.1 Myxococcales bacterium
CTCATTCCAGGCGTCGGGCAAATCGGCGACCTCCAACTCACCGGCGATCATGGCCTTCTCCAGGCGATAGCGCAGAATAACATGGGCCGGATAGGTAACCTCGTCGGCGTCGACCCGAATCAGGCTTCGCTCCACCAGGGTGACGACCCGGTTAAGATTATCCACGGACCAGGTCTCTCCGCTCGCGTCGAAAGCGTCCCGGTACAGAGGGCTAGCCCACTCCACAAAGGGACGGCCCCGACTGACCTGCATCTCTACAAATAAAGACTGGCTCTCGTGTACGCTCATCCCCCGCGCACTTCCCACCGGCGTTCCTCGCCATTTTTCGGGCAGGCGCTGCTCGTAGAGGGCGTGGCCCGTCTCGTGCAATACCCCCATCACACCTTTTAAGAAATTCTTCTCATCATAAAAGGTGGTCAGGCGCACGTCCTGGGAGTATCCCCCGCAGAAAGGGTGATGGCTGGTATCGAGACGTCCGTGATCAAAATCAAAGCCCCAGGCCTCCATTAGCCGGTGCGCCAATTTCTTCTGCTGCTCGGGACGAAAGTTTCCCGTGGGTCGAACGGCCGCCGGCTGTCGGGCCTGATGCTCCAGGACTTCCTCCAAAAAAGGCGGCAAGAACTCGGCGAGGTCGTCAAAGATGAGGTCGATCTTCTCTGATTTTCCGCCCGGTTCGAATTGATCGAGCAGCGCATCATAGGGGCTGACCCCGAAGGCTTCCGCTTTGATGGTTGCGATCTCACGACCCAGCTCGAGCACTTTTTGAAGATAGGGCTGCAGACGGGCAAAGTCGTTGTCTTTTCGGGCCGTCCTCCAGACCAATTCGCATTCCGAGCCCCGCCGACTCGACTCCTCTACTAATTCCGAAGGAACACAGGTGGCGTGCATCCAGAGGCGCCTCATCTCTTCGAGGTTGGCACGATCCCACCCTCCTAGAGATGCGCCATCTGCGGCAGCGGCAAAGAGATCGACATTCTCGTCATCGGTGAGCATCTCGTGGTGGATGCCTCGCAGCGTGGCGAGTTGCTCGGAGCGAGCTTCTGCTCCCCCGGCGGGCATCATGGCGGCCATATCCCAATATAATACGGACATCGCCTCCTGTAGCCGGTTCAATCTCTCAAATTTTCGTTCTAATTTCTGATAGGCTTTCATCTACGATACTCCGGGAAATGGTCTACCCTTCGGGGCAGCAGACCTTCCCACTTCATCGCCCTCCTTTCAAGTGTGATCGGAGGCCTCTCTGCGGGGCCGACCTCCTATTACGTTTCGCACCGCCCGCTCGTAGATTCCGGGCTCTTCTTCCTCCGCCAGAGCTCGTCGTACCATCTCGTCGAAGCCCATCAGCTCCTCATGCTCAATGAGAGACCAGTAGTCGCTGCTGCCCGCCAGAAGGTCATCTTTGAGATTCTCCACGAGTTGGCGAGCGAGGTCGAAGTTGGCACCGGTAACCAGCTTGAGCCAGTAGCTGGAGAGGCGGGGCGACAAAAAGGGGATGTCGACCATGATCGGTCGATTCCCCACTACATTGCTGACGCGTTCCAGACATTGGCGAAAGGATAGAACTTCGGGTCCCGGCAGGTCGAAATAAGCGCTCTCCTCCAACTCTACCGAGAGCGCGCCGGTGAGAGCAGCAGTGACGTCTGTAATAGCGACGGGCTCAGTGCGATTTTTCAACCATCGAGGACAGACCATCACGGGAAGGCGCATCGCGATGTCGCGGATAATTTGCCAGCTGGCACTTCCCGCTCCGATGATCATCGAAGCGCGAAGCTCCACGGTGGAGATCTCCCCGCTTCGAAGAATCGCCCCGGTTACCAGGCGACTTCGAAGGTGTCTAGCCGGCTCTCCCGGAGGTTTGACACCCCCAAGGTAAACCACTCGCTCCACGCCCATCCGGGTGGCGGCATCGAGGAAGGTCATCGCCGCGGCAGCCTCCTGAGATTCGTAGTCTTCGTGCTCCCCCATCCGGTGGATCAAAAAATAAGCCGCTCCACACCCCTCCAGGGCCCGAAGCACGCTCTCTCCGTCATCGACATCCATGGAGATCCACTTTCGATTTGGCCATCTCTTTCGGGCCCGCTCGGCGTTGCGGGTGGCACATCGAACCTCGTAGCCGGCGCTCTCCAACACCGGATATAACGCCTGACCGACAAAACCGGTAGCCCCGGTCAACAACACCTCACCTCGACCTCGCCAGTGGACCATACTCACCTCGTACTGCGTTAGGGAACGACTGCTCCGGGCTCCCATCGAATATTGGTCCAATCACTGGAAGTCCAACTACCGACGGGCGCATCCATCTCAAGTTCCGAGATGCGAGAAGGAATTCGCCGGGTCCGGCGCCTTCTCTGGGGCCAGTCTTCGGCTTTCTCATCGATCTGCCAGCGCTCGTAGTCGGCAGAGGGCCCGGGGCCGGCAAAAAACTGCACCGCCACCAGGCGATCGGGCCCGTTAATCCAGCCCACTTGAGAGCCGGCGGGAAGATAAATCCCCATCCTGGGCCCGACCAGATAGCTGCGCTCATCGACGGTGAGAACCCCGCTCCCGGTGAGAATATAGAGGTACTCTTCTGCCTCTCTTGCCCGGGGCTTGAGTTCTACTCCTGGGGCCAGGGAAAACTCGCCGAGATAGGCCTTCTCCCCCCGTGTGATGGGCACCACCCGGGTCTGACCTTCATCGGCGATCCGGGGCGCGATTCGCCCGGCGTGGACCACACTGGCCACCGGCCCGGTCACCTCGGCTATCACCATCGGCGCTCCCAAAGCCACCGCTGCTCCCAACACCACCGCCAGTCCTAATCGAAACCATCGCATCGCATCGCCCCCCGGGAGTCAGCTGCTTCGTTTTACCTACTCTATAAGATGCGCACCTCGCCGGAGATGGCCACAATCTTATCCCACCACCCCGAATAGCCACTGGGCCAGGGAATCGGAGAAGTTCAACCCCTTCGCCGACGGCGAAAACCGCTTGCCGTCGACCACCATCCACCCTCGCTCCACCAGATCAGAGAGCACCTTTTCAATCTTCTCGAAGACCTCTTCGTCGACCTTCGAAAAACGCCCTCGCAACTCCTCGAGTTGGATCCCAAAGGTCGATCTGCCCCCCAGAAATAAGCGCTCTCCGAGATGTTCGAGGGGGGACAACTCCTCCACGGTCTGCGCTTCTCCCGCTGAATCCATATAATCGTCATAGCGCCGCGGGTTGGCCCGGCGCCTGGCCCCACCGCCCTTCAACAACTCCAGACTGTGCGCTCCCACACCCACTCCGAGGTAGGGAACCCCTCGCCAATACGAGCTATTATGGCGACTCTCGCCGCCGTCGACCGCGAAATTGGATACCTCATACCTTCGAAGCCCCACCGACTCCGCAGCCTCGACCAGAAGCTCCAGCATTCGGGCTGCCATATCATCGTCGGGGACCACTACGGTGCCCCGCTTTCTGCGGATCCAGAACGCCGTACCCGGCTCGATGGTCAGATTATAGCCGCTCAGATGATCGAGCCCCGACTCCACGACCAACTCCTTGATGATCTCAAGATCGGCCTTCCACTCCTCCAGGGACTGAGAAGGACCGGCGAACATCAGATCCATTGAAACCCGGTCCATCACCCCCAGGGCCAACTCCACCGCCCGGCGGGCCTCTTCACCGCTGTGGGTGCGCCGCAGCGCTTTGAGATGCCGCTCGTGAAAGCTCTGACAACCGATGCTCAAACGGTTGATTCCCGCCGCTCGCCAGCGGGCCAGGTTCTCTGAGGTCACCTGATTGGGATTGGCCTCCATGGTGACCTCCACGTCTTCGGTGAGGTCAAAGAGCTCGTCTACGGTTTCGAGAATCGTCTCCAATTCCCGAGCCCGCAAAAGAGAAGGCGTTCCCCCGCCCAGATAGATCGTCTGAACCTGGTGGCCTTCCAACTCTGCCCTGCGCTCGAACAACTCA
>SKNI01000051.1 GCA_007120615.1 Myxococcales bacterium
ACGCCATCGATATTGCACCAGATAGGCGTCGTCTTCTCGGTGGCTGTGAAAAAAGCGCAGATCTCGAATCGCCAGATCCGTCGGCTCGGCCGCTCTCAACGCCTCGACCATCCGAAGAGGCGGGGTGATAATCTGCAGCCAACCCTGCTGATGAAGCCCGTAGGCGGCAGCCTTGATAAAGTCTGATAGCCCCCCGAAGAGTTCATGGCGAGCCTCGGCCCGCTCCTTTCGAGGACTGGGTCTACGTTGATCGCCTGGATAATAGGGCGGGTTAGCGACGACCAGATCCGCGCTGTGAGCCTGCAGAATATCCCGATATTCTCGCAGGTCTCCGGCGATGACCTCCACATTGGTCAGCTCGTTTTCCTCGATATTTCGATATAATAAATCCAGAAGCGACTTCTGGCGCTCCACGGCGATCACCTGCATTTGAGGATTTTGGTAGGCGATGGTCAACGCCACGGCCCCTTGACCGGCCCCCAGATCAATGACCCGGGCGTCGTCTGGCACCGGTGGCAACTCGGTGGCCAGCAAAATGGAGTCAATTCCAAACCGATAGCCCCGGCGGCTCTGCCAGATCGAGAGCCCACCATCGAAGATGACATCTCGGGTGATCTGTTGTTCTTCACGATCGCTCACGTTCGCTCTATCCTGGGGCTATCTCTTTTTCCCTTGCCCTTGCCCTTCTCGGCAGTCTCCACGCATGGTACCGTATAACGCTTTGCCCGCGTAGCTCCGGGAATATCTAGACTAAAACTAAGAGTATGACATGTCCCAAGAAATCACCTGGTTGCAAAACGCTACGATTGTCACGATGAACGACGATCGCGACATCATCGAGGGAGATCTTCTCCTGAAAGGGGGTCGGATCGCCGCGATCGGAGACGTCGATCCGGTCGCGGCCGAAGGAGCTCATACGCGGGATCTCACAGGCCATATCATCACCCCCGGCTTTGTGCAGTGCCATATTCATCTCTGCCAGACGCTAATGCGCAATCACGCCGACGATATGGTGCTCCTCGACTGGCTCGAGCGCCGGATCTGGCCCTATGAGGCGGCGCTGACACCGGAGACGTTGGCCATCAGCGCCCGGGTTGGATTGGCGGAGTTGATCCGGGGCGGCACCACGGCGATCCTCGATATGGGAACCGTTCATCACACCGACGCCATCGGCGAGGTGGTGAAGGAATCGGGAATCCGGGCCCATATTGGCAAATGCATGATGGATTATGGCGATCAAGTTCCAGTTCCCATGCGGGAGGACACCGACGAGAGCATTCGGGAGAGTTTGCGTCTCCATCAGAGCTGGCACGGTGCCGCAGACGGCCGCATTAAATACGCCTTCGCCCCGCGCTTTGCGGTCAGTTGTACGGAGCGCTTATTGCGCGAAGTGGGCGAAGCAGCTGCCGATCTGAAATGCCATATCCACACCCACAGCTCGGAGACGGAGTTTGAAAACGAGTTCACCCGGGAGCGCTACGGCGTCAGCAATATCGAGTTTTTGCAACAGGTGGGAATGACCGGAGACCGAAGCGTCTTCGCCCACGGCGTTCACGTCGATGATGAGGATTGTCGAATTCTGGCCAGTTCACACACCGCCATCTGTCACTGCCCGTCGAGCAATCTGAAGTTGGCAAGCGGCATCGCAAATATGCCCCGATACGATAAATTCGGCGTGCCCGTCGCACTCGGTGCTGACGGGGCGCCCTGCAATAATAATCTGGACGCCTTTATCGAGATGCGGCTGGCGGCCTTGTTGCAAAAGCCCTTTCACGGCCCTCAAAGCATGCCCGCGGAGCGAGTCCTGGCATTGGCCACGATCGACGGAGCCCGGGCCTTAGGATTGCAAGATGAGGTGGGCTCGTTGGAGGTTGGAAAATCCGCCGATCTGGTGGTCTTAAACCTCGACGACGATCCCGGCTGCGGCCCCGGCGGCGACGTGGCCGCCCGCATCGTCTACACCGCTCAAAAACATAATGTGCGACACGTATTTGCATCGGGACGCCAACTCGTGGATAACGGGGAGTTGGTCCATATCGATGCCCCGAGCCTGATGGCCCGTGCGCGAACCGCTCAACAAGATGTGGTTAAACGAATGCAAAAATACCTGCCCCAATAATGGAACTTTCTACACTCGCCACACGTATTCTCTTTGCCGATACTCTGGAAGGAAAACTCTTTCTTCCCCCCGGAGGGCTCTCGGCATTAACCGATCGCCTTCCCGGAGAAGCCCGCGCCTGGTCGGCTCCGTCTCGGCCACAAGCGTTGGCGATCGCTTCCCGCAATCAGCGCGTGAAATTTCCCCATCCCGATAACTTCGGCGATCCCCAGATGGCGATTCGCGCGCTTCATACCTTCGCCAACCACGAACTTATGGCAGTGGAATTGATGGCCTGGGCGCTTCTGGCCTATCCCGATGCCCCGGCCCCGTTTCGCGCCGGGTTGACCCGACTGATCGTCGATGAGCAACGCCACCTGTCACTATACGTCGATCGCATCGCCGAGCTCGGTGCTACCTTTGGAGATCTGCCGGTCAACGATCACTTCTGGCGCTGCGCCCCGGAGTTGAGTACGCCTCTCAAATGGGTTTGCGCCATGAACCTGACCTTTGAGCAGGGAAATCTGGATCATGCCCCCTTCTTTGAGGAGTGTTTTCAAAAAGGCGGAGACGAAGAGAGCGCCCGAATTATGAATATTATCTACGAAGATGAGATTCATCATGTCGGCTTCGGCGCTCGATGGCTGGAGTATTTTCGACCCGAGCATCAGAGCTCATTTGAGACCTATGTGCAAAATCTTACCTTTCACAACGAACCGACTCGCGGTCGAGGTGAACATTTCGACGCCAATGCCCGCCGTCGGGCCGGTCTCGACCAGGATTTCATCGAAGCCATGGAGTCCACAACTTGAGTTCTTCACCAACTGCCACCACACTCCGATGAGATTCTCATGACCAAAAAGCCTCAGGAAAAAAGTCCCGAATATATGCGCAAGGCCTATCTCTATACCGGGATTCTTTTGATCCTGGCCCTGATCGGCGGCGCGATTCTCTCCAATTTGATCATCGGCGCCGAGGCGCGATCCGCCTCCGAGGCCGAGCAAAGCGAAGAGATCCAGCAACCCGACGAGATTCGGCAAGAATCCGAATAGGAAAGAAATTACGATGTCCATGAAAGTCCATTTCATCACATTCGGCTGCAAAGCCAATCAATACGACACCGAGAAATTTCGCCAGGAGTTGGAAGCCCGGGGCGTGGAGGTGGTCGACGAGCCCGACGGTGCCGACGCCTGCGTGGTCAACACCTGCACGGTGACCAATAAGGCCGACGCCGTGGCCAGAAAAGCGATTCGCCGCGTCAAGCGCGAGCATCCCGATATCCGGGTTCTGGTCGCCGGATGTTCCGCCGCCCTTCATCCGGAGATGTACAGCCAGATGAAGTCCGTCGACGCCGTCGTCCGAGGCCACGACGCCGTCGAAGTAGCGGATTCCATCGCTCCGGAGGCTCCGTATCTCGATGTCGACGAAGAGCCGATCGGTGCCAGACTCTTGCAACAGGACCAGCGAGGGACCCGAGGATGGATGAAGATTCAGGACGGCTGTGATCGTCGCTGCTCCTTCTGCGCCACCCGATTGGCCCGCGGAAAGAGCCGCTCTCGGCTCCCCGATGATATTATTACCGAAGCAAAGGGCCTGTCCGAATTTCATCGTGAAATCGTATTCACTGGCATTCATATCGGCCATTATGGGCTCGATCTCAATGAGTCGGGCGGCTCGAAATTTTCCCTCTCCAGGCTCGTGGAGCGCCTCCTTAACGAGGTCCCCGACGTGCGATTTCGGATGGGAAGTATCGAAGCCACCGAGATCGACGATCTTCTCCTCGACTTGCTGGAAAACTCCGGCGGCCGCCTGGTCCCTCACCTCCACGTTCCCA
>SKNI01000302.1 GCA_007120615.1 Myxococcales bacterium
ATCTGCACGGCCTCGGAGTCGATCTGGTAGTCGGCGATATAACCGCGCACATCGTAGTCATCGGGGGGGACGTTGAAGATGGTAAATGACCCGTCGATGCTGGATACGGCGCTAAAGCCCACCGGCTCCGGCTCGGCTTCCCTGGCTTCACCCATCATGCGCGTGGCGGTAGAGGCCTGGATAAAGACGTTCTGGATGACGTTGACCTGCTCTTCGATCGCGCGATTGGTGTCGAATTCATCGATGGTGTGAAAGACCTCGCTGACCTGCTGCTCGTATTGAGGGTAGGCCGACTGCTGAATGGTGGTCAGGATCTGAGCGCCCTCGGTCAGGGTCTGGTGTAAGGCGTTTGGATATTGAGCTCTGGGGGTGTCGTCGAGAGCGGTGACGCTCTCCTGAAAGCGCTCCAGTTGTTCTTCCATGGCCTGGTCATCGTCTTCGATGAGACTCTCCATGGCGTCATGGAAATGCTGGGTTCCCTCGCGGGTATAATCGGCGACGTGGTCGATGCCCTCTTCGCGATGCTCCTGGACGAACTCCTCAAAGTCCTCCACTTCACCGGGGGCGTCGGTATCATCTCCCAGATCAAAGAGTCCTCCGTCATCTTCCTCTTGCTGAGCCAGGATGATGGGGGTGGAGGCCGGGACCAGTTCGATGGTCGGGGCCTGAGTGATGGGCTCCTCTTCTTCGGGCTGGACAAGATAGAGCTCCTGGATAGCCTCGGAGGAGGCTACAAAGTAGTTTTGCACCTCTTCGGCCTGCTGCTCGATGGCGACATCGGGCTGAACACTATCGGAGGCCTGCTGAACGGACTCAATATATTGTTCCTGTCCGGGGGCGATGACTTCCTGGATGGAGGTCAGATGCTGGACGCCCTCGCTGAGCAGGAGGCTGGTCAGATTTGCAAAATCGGGCCGGTCTTCGGTGCTCAATACATCGAGGCGGTTCTCCCAGGTGTCGACGTTATTCTCCAGCTGATCGTGCCCGTCGGGGATGAGCTCTCGCATGGCGTCGGCCATGTTTTGAGCGCCGTCGTAGGTATATTCTTGAACGTTTTCGATGCCTTCTCGCTGATGTTCGGTGACGAATTCAACGAAATCTTCGATGGGGCCGGGTAAATCGGCGGTGGGTTCGTCTTCGTCTTCAAAGAGGCCGTCGTCCTCTTGTTGTTGGGGATCTTGTTGTTGCTGTTGTTGCTCCTCTTGTTGTGCCAGCTCCACTGGAGCGGCGTCGTCGGAGGCCGTCTGTTCTGCCATCGCGCTGGTGCCAAAAGCCAGCCCAATCGTGACGGCCACAAAGGTCGAAATTCGCAATAACTTGCGATGTTGAAGATAATTCATGTCTGCACTCCTACCGTCAGACTTCAGGTTGAGCCGTCCGTCAGGAGTCTCCTGACGGGCCAGCAATGCCCGTTCCATTCGATGTGTCATTGGCCGGGCGTCGAGTTTGAATTTAAACCCGACCGGGAATGCACAAAACGATCAGAGTGGTTTGTCTCAAAAAGGAGGGACCAAGAAGTTTCGTACGAAACTTGCCCCTTTGGCCTGCCCGAAGTAAAGTGTTCGGTATCTACAGGGTGATTTATCCGGGCAATACGCCTGAGAGGTGAATTTCTCTCGCAAAATCATTTGCTGATCAACATCAGGCCTGATGTCGAAAACGGGGTACAAACGTGCCGATTAAATTGCGCTATGCTGGAAATACAGACGTCGGAAAAAAGCGGGGCCACAACGAGGACAACCTCTGTCTGGTTCCCGAGTACAACCTCTACCTCGTGGCGGACGGCATGGGTGGTCATGCCAGTGGAGAGGTGGCCTCTCAATTAGCCGTGGAAACGGTAGCGGAGTTCTTCAAGGAGACCTCCTCCGACGAGGATATGACCTGGCCCTATAAGATGGAGAAGGGCCGATCCTACGAAGAAAACCGCCTGGCGGCGGCCATCAAATTGGCCAATCTTCGAATCTTTGAGCAGGCCAAAAACGATCCCAGTAAACACCACGGGATGGGAACGACTCTGGTCGCCAGCTTCATCTCCGGAGATCTGGTCTATTATGGACACGTCGGCGACAGCCGGGTCTATCGCCTCCGCGGCGAGACCCTCTCGCAGGTCACCGATGACCACTCTCTGCTCAATGATTATATCAAGATGAAGGATCTGACCGAGGAGGAGATCGAGAACTTCCCTCATAAAAACGTCATCGTTCGGGCCCTGGGGATGAAAGAGACCGTTCAGGTGGACGTCGATCACGAAGAGCCCGAAGACGGCGATCTCCACCTGTTGTGCTCCGACGGCCTCACCGACATGATCAAGGATGAGGGCATCAAAGAGATCTTGCTGGAAAATCGCGACGACCTGGAGGCCTGCATTCAGAAGTTGATCGACACCGCCAACGCCAACGGTGGAAAGGACAACATCACCGTGGTCGTCGTCGAGGTCACCAAAGAAGATTGACCCCACCTAAAAGAGAACCCCATCCTCTATGGCCGATACTCTGGAAGAAAGCACGGGATCCGAGATTCTTCGTCATCCCAGAGTGGTGATCATCACCGGCCTGAGTGGTTCCGGAAAAAGTACCGCCATCCACGCCCTCGAAGATCTGGGTTATTTTTGCATCGATAACCTCCCGGTGCCCCTGCTCCCAAAAGTGTTGGAGCTTACCCGAAGCGGGCCCTCCCCGCAGGAGTGGAAGCGGCTGGCCTTTGTGGTGGATACCCGCGATCACGTCCACCTCGACCAGGCCGAAGGCATCCTCGCTCAATTGCGGGGAGAGGGCATCGACGTCCGGATCGTTTTTCTGGAGGCCGACGAAGATCAACTGGTTCGTCGCTACAGCGAGACCCGGCGGCGCCACCCCTTAAGCCACGATGGAACGGTCCGGGAGGGGATCCAGCGAGAGCGAGATCAACTCCAGGATCTTCGCGCCGAAGCCGATATCGTGGTGGATACCACCAACCACACCGTTCATACCCTCAAGGGCCTGATCCAGGAGCACTTCTCCGGGGAGGCCGACGTTGCTTTCTCGATCACCGTGTTGAGCTTCGGGTTCAAATATGGATTGCCCGTGGAATGCGATCTGGTTTTCGACCTTCGATTTCTCCCCAACCCCTATTTCATCGAAGAATTACGACCCAAGACCGGCCTGGAAGAGCCGGTCCAACAATTCGTGCTCGGTCTTCCGGAAGCGGCTCGTTTTCTGGCATTATTTCAGCAAATGACCGAGTTTATTTTGCCGATGTATGAGCGCGAAGGTAAGAGTTATTTAACGATCGGCATTGGCTGCACCGGTGGAAAGCACCGCTCCGTGGCCATGTCTGAGACCATCGCCGACCGCCTTCGGGCCCGGGGATGGCAGTCCAATGTTCGCCACCGCGACGTCCCCCGCTACAAAACCACTGGCGGCGGTGAGAGTAAGTAATCATGTTCTCCTCCCTATCCAAACCGAAACTCGCTCTCATAATCTGGGCGGCGCTGCTCATCGCCATTGTGGGGGGCGTGGCGGGCTACAGATTGTTGAACCTCTCGACCGGAGACGCCGATCCCTACGCCAATATGAGCGATGACGAGAAGCTGGCCGCCGCCGAGGCGTTTTATGCCAGTCGGCCCTATTACGAGCGCCCTCACGCCTACTCCGAGGTCCCCGAGGGACTTCCCGACCTGCGGGCCGAGACCTGCGGGGCCTGTCACGGAGAAATCTATAAAGAGTGGTCCATCTCCACCCACGCTCGGGCCTGGAAGGACGACGCCCAATTTATGGAGGAGCTCAAAAAATCCTCCGGCGACTACGACGAGCATCACCCCAACGACGTAAGCTGGATGTGCACCAATTGCCACACGCCCATGATCAATCAATTGGAGCGCCTGGTGGTGGACTTAGAAGACGGAAATGTGGGAAAACCGGTCTATGTGGACAATCCCTTCTTCGATCCCG
>SKNI01000742.1 GCA_007120615.1 Myxococcales bacterium
CGGCGTCTGCCCGCTTTTCCTCTCTCCAGGTAGCGATGCTGGCTGTCGATCGGAAAAACGAACATCCATCCAACCTCACTTTGCCCAATTCTCCGGTTTCGAAAGTAAATCTGGTTTAGTGTCCGGTCAACTCGGCGACGATGGCTTCGGTTTTCTCCCAGAGGGCATCTGCCAGCTCTGGATCGCAGGCGTTTTTACTGGGCTGAGCGATATTACAGTCCGTGTAGTATTTTCCGTTGCGAGCGGCTGCATCTGGGTGAACCGCGGCATATACCTGGGTGGCGGCGCCTTGTGGAGTAGACTTGTAGAAGAACTTGCCCATGCTCATGATTGCTTGCATCACGCCGTTCATATGGCGACCCAACTCGGTATTGATGACTCCGGGATGGATGGCATGAGCGATTCGATTGGTGTCATCCTCCGAGAACTTTCGGGCCAGAGATTTCGCAAAGAGAACGTTTGCCAATTTCGACTGCCCGTAGGCTCGCCAGGCGCTGTAGCCCTTTTCTCCGTCGAGGTTGTCGAATTGAATTCCATCTCTGGGGGCCATTGTGTGGCCGTAGCTGCTGACCATAACGACCCGTCCATCGTCGCGGAGTTGCTCGAGGAGTCCTCGGACCAGAATAAAGTGGCCGACATGATTGACGAAGAATTGTTTCTCGTAGCCCTGAATGGTCTCCAGCTTCGGAATCGCCATGATCCCGGCATTGCAGATCAGAGCGTCGATGGGCTCGCCAAATTCTCGCACCGCTTCCACACAGGCCAGAACCGAGTGGGGATCGGCCAACTCACAGACAAAGGGCACGGCGAGTCCGTCGACGGAGTCGCAGGCGGTCTGTGCTTTTTCCTGGGAACGAGCGCAGCCCAGAACACGGGCGCCGCGCTGCGTGAGTATCCGCATCGTCTCATAGCCCAGCCCGGAGTTGCATCCGGTGATCAGAATATTTTTGCCCGAGAGGTCCAATCCTTCGGTGACGTCTTCGGCGGTGGATTTGGAGCTGAAACCAGTGGGGCCAGTGGTTCCTAAGAGGGTAGATAGAGGCATATTATTTCCTTGGTAAGAGGTTGGTGAACAAAATATCTGTAAGTTATCATTCCTGGCAGCCGAGATATCGCAGAATCAGCCGCGCCGTATGTTCTCGAAGTACTTCGCTGTCGAGTAGTTTCGGTCGGTCCAAAAGGGTGCTGTGCATGATCCCGTGGCAGGAGGTGACCATCATAAAAGCAGCCATCTCCAGATCCTCTACCTCCACCTCGTCGCGGCGGGCCTCCAGAGCCATCTCCAGCAGGTGACAGGCCCGCTCGGTCCAGTCCCGCATCACGTCGAGTTGACCGATGGGAGGGAGTTGTTCCACGAGCACTCGGTTGAGTTCCGGTTCGGCCTGTTTGGCCTCGAACATCGCGGCGACCAGGTGGTGGACGACCTCCGCAAGAGGAGCCGTGATAACCTCCTGTAGCCCGCCGGCGAGGATCTCGAATTGGCGGTCGGCGAAGCGCTCGATGATGGAGGCGACGATGGACTCTTTATTGGGGAAATATTGATAAAGGGACCCAATGCTGACCCCGGCTCGCTCGGCCAGAGCGTTGGTGGTCATATTGTGAAAGCCGTCCTCCACCAGAAGCTGAGCACCTGCCTCAATGATCGCTTCGAAGGTCGCTCGCGATCTCGCCTGAGTCGGCTTTTTGCGGGGTGTATAGCTGCTCATGTCGACTATTTCCAAATGCGAGTAGTAAATGTGAACAATTGCTCATATATTATGTGAGTGTTAGCTCATATTATAACTCCTGTCGAGATAAAAGTGATGATTTCTACGGTTCAGCAACTCAGGCGAAGAATTCGAAACCGCGCAGAAGAAGCCCTTCGCCCTACCGTTCCAGAGCGTCCGCCGGGCCCGAGGGGAGTGGACCTGGTGAAGCTCCATCTCGATTTTAGCCGCGACCAGATCGGTTGCCTTCGGTCCATCGCCGAGAAATACGGAAGGGTGGCTAATTTCTGGCTCGGTGGATTCAACACCTATCTGATCACCGAGCCCGATTTGATCGAAGATGTACTCCTTCGAAAGAGTTCTTTGTTTCAAAAGGATAAGCTCACGTTTGAGCTGGCCGATGTCCTTGGTCAGGGCCTGTTGACCAGTCAAGATCCGGTGTGGAAGAGGCAGCGAAAGCTGATCTCGCCGGCTCTTCGCCGCAAGCAAATCGCTCATTATGCCGATAAAATGGTCACCCGCACCGAAGAGATGTTGGATGGATGGAGGGACGGTGAAGTGCGTCCCCTGCATCGAGAGGTGATGGAGGCCACCCTTCGAATCGTGGTGGATACGCTCTTCGATCTGGAATTTGAGGAGGATATTGACGAGGTAGCGTCGTCGCTGGACGCTGTAGTGGAGTATTTTCACGAGCAGGGGCATACGCTGTGGCGCTTTATGCCGGAGCCTTTGCCGACGCCGATGAGAGGCAAGGTGGCCGAGGCTGCGTCCCGATTGGACGAGGTGATCTATGGACTCATCGACAAGCGCCGCGAAGACGACACGGAAGGCGATGATCTTCTCCACCATCTGTTAAAGGCCGTCGATGATGAGGGCAACCCAATGACCAACCGGCAACTTCGCGACGAGGTGCTCACGATGTTTCTGGCCGGTCACGAGACCACGGCGCTGGCGATCGTCTATGCCTGGGTTCAGATCGGCGAAAACCCGGAAGTAGAGCAGCGCTTTCGAGAGGAGATAGAGGAAGTACTCGGAGATCGGCGGGCTGTCGTTGAAGATCTAGAAAAGTTGCCCTACACCCGGGCGGTGATTGAGGAGACTTTGCGGCTTTATCCGCCGGCCTGGATCCTCGGTCGGGAAGCCCGGGAGGATGTGGAACTGGGTGAATATACGATCCCCGCCGGTTCGACGGTGCTCTTGCCCCAATGTCTGGTGCACCGTGATGAGCGATATTTCCAGGAGCCCGACGAGTTTCGCCCGGAGCGATGGCTGAACGGGTTGGCCGACGAGCTTCCCCGGTTTGCCTATTTTCCTTTCGGTGGCGGGCGCAGGGTATGCATCGGCAATTATTTCGCGATGATGGAGGCGATGTTGGTGGTGGCGACCATGGCCCAGCGCGTGGAGCTAAGATCGGCGATGACCGAAGAGTTGCAGGTTCATCCCTCGATCACGTTGCGTCCAAAGGGGAGCGTCGATATGCGGATTCGACTTCGCCCGCCTCGTAGCTAATCTATGTGGGTCGTCACTCTTGTCTCGATACCGTAATAATCAGCCCCAGGTTCTATATGCCTATCATTAAAAATAAAGACGTCACCATCGCCTATGAAGCCCGCGGAGCAGGGACGCCGATTGTCTTATTGATGGGGCTTGGTTTGCCGGGGATGATGTGGAAGGAGCTGGCCGATACGCTGGTGAAAGATGACTTTCGGGTGATCATTGTCGACAATCGCGGGACGGGCCGCTCCGACGCGCCGCTTCCCCCGTATTCGATGCGGGAGATGTCCGATGACGTGGCGTTGATCCTGGACGCTGAGGGAATCGAGGAGGCGATCATCTGCGGAGTCTCCTTCGGCGGCATGCTCGCCCAGCACGTGGCCCTGAATCATCCCGACCGGGTCAGCGGCCTGCTCCTGGCGGCCACGACCTGCGGGGTTCCCACGGGCCGCTTCCCCTCGCTCCAGGCGATCTATCTGCTTTTAAAGATGGTCTTTGCCAGCACCACAGTCACTCTGGACGAGGCCCAGCGGCTCTTCGCTCATCCCGACTCCCGGGAGCGGCTCCCGGAGCTTTTCAAGCGGTGGGAGACCATTCTAGATGAACTTCCCACCCCGCCCTGGGCGGTGCTGGGCCAACTTCTGGCGGCGGCGGTTCACCATACGGGGCGGGGCCTGCCGGGGATAACGGTGCCCGTTTATGTGGTCACGGGAGATTCCGA
>SKNI01000684.1 GCA_007120615.1 Myxococcales bacterium
ACCACCCCCGAGATCGTCGACCGAGAGGCCAAAAAAATCCTCACCGATATGAAGGGACATACCGGTCATATCTTCAATCTCGGCCACGGCATCATGCCTCAGGCCAAGATCGAGTGCATGGCGCAACTGGTAGAGACCGTCTCCACGTTCGAACCCTGAGGATCTTTGATGTCCCCCAGCAGTAGGCCTCTAAAAATAGCCGTGGTCGGCGCCGGAATCTCGGGACTCTCCACCGCCTTCGCCTTGAAGTCCGCCGGACATCAGGTCGCCATCTTTGAATCCGGCGACCGAGCCGGTGGACCCATCGCCTCCACCGAAAAAGAGGGATACCGTCTCGAAGAGGGACCTCATACCCTTCTCGTTCGAACCCGGGCGGTGGCCGCATTGCTCGACGAGTTAGGCCTCACCGACCGCATCGTGGAGGCCAATGACGCTGCCAGCCGACGCTATGTGGTCAAAAACGGCCGCCCCACTGCTCTGCCGTCTTCTCCGGCAGAAGCACTTACGACACCTCTATTATCACCGGCCGCCAGACTTCGCGCTCTCTTCGAGCCGCTGGTCGGCCGCTTCGATGACCCCCATATCGATGAAACCCTCGCTCATTTCGTCACCCGAAGGCTCGGCCCCGAGGTTTTGGACTACCTCGTCGACCCCTTCGTCGGCGGCATATGGGCCGGAGATCCTCACCATCTATCGGCAAAACACGCCTTCCCAACGCTCGTAGAATGGGAGGAGACGGCCGGTTCCATCGTCGTCGGCGCCATCAAGAAAATGCTCACCTCCCGCGGTGAAGAAAAAACCCCTCGACGACTCCTTTCGTTCGACAAGGGGCTTGGTACCCTGATCGAAGCCTTTACAGACCGATTGGAGTCCGAATTGCGGGTCAACACCCCCATTCGAAAATTGCGCCGCGACGATAACGGCTGGAGAGTGATCTATCAACT
This sequence comes from Myxococcales bacterium, assembly GCA_007120615.1. Classification (GTDB taxonomy): domain Bacteria; phylum Myxococcota_A; class Bradymonadia; order Bradymonadales; family Bradymonadaceae; genus SKNI01. The sequence continues at coordinate 945 of SKNI01000684.1, forward strand.
GGGTAAAGCCCGCCGGGGTGAGACCTTTGACGCCGTATTTCTCACCATCCCCGTCCATGCGCTGCCCGATCTGGAGTGGGAAAACGCCACTCCTCCCGCAAACTCCATCGAAGAGCTCTCCACCCTTCCCTACGCCCCCTGTAATCTGGTTCACCTGGGCTTTTTACGAGAAGATGTCCAACATCCTCTGGACGGCCTGGGAGTCCTTATCCCGCGGGTCGAAAACTTTCATATTCTGGGCAGCCTCTTTATCTCGACCATGTTTCCCGATCGCGCCCCCGAGGGCCACGTCCAACTGGCGACCTTTATCGGCGGGACCCGCCAGCCCCAACACACCGAAGCTGACGACCAAACCCTCATCGAGATGGCCTGCCTGGACCTGGGCCGACTCCTGGGCATCGACGCCGACCCCCAATTCGCCAGCATCACCCGATACGAGCGCGCCATCCCTCAATTTGAAGTCGGCCACGATGTGTATCGAGATCATATGAGTGACATCGAAGCCCATCTGCCGGGGATCTTTCTGGCCGGTAATTACCACGACGGCATCAGCGTTCCCGACCTCCTGGAAGCCGGACAACATCACGCCAGCCGACTCCAGGACGCGATCAACACCAATGACTTCCTTCGGAGATGACGTGACCCAATTCGATCTCACCCGCCGTCCCAGACGCCTTCGGGGCTCGGGTCATCTTCGCGATATGGTCCGGGAAAACCACCTTCGCCGCGATGATCTGATCATGCCCCTATTCATCGCCCACGGTCAGGGAATCCGTCGTGAGATTCCGTCGATGCCCGATATCTATCAATATTCTCTCGACGAGCTCGACCGCGAACTCGACGCCCTGTCCGAAGCCGGTATTTTTCGACTTATTCTCTTCGGAATCCCACCTCAAAAGGACGCCGTCGGCTCCGACGCCTTCTCCGACGGTGGCATCATCCAACGGGCTATCTCCCATATCCGCGACTATGACGAGCGCTTCTATCTGATCACCGATGTTTGCTTCTGCGAATATACCGACCATGGCCACTGCGGAGTGCTCCGAGAAGACGGAACCCTCCACAACGACGCCACCTTAAAAAACCTTCAGAAACAGGCCCTCTCTCATGCCGAAGCCGGCGCCGACATGCTCGCTCCCTCCGGCATGATCGACGGGATGATACGCGCCATGCGAGAGGCCCTCGATGAGGCCGACCGCTCCGATCTTCCGATCATGAGCTACGCCGTAAAATACGCCTCCGCCTTCTACGGGCCCTTTCGCGATGCCGTGGACTCCTCCCCGCAATCCGGCGACCGCCGGGCCTATCAGATGGATCCCGCAAACGCCCGAGAGGCCCGCGTCGAAGCCCGACTCGACGTCGAAGAAGGCGCCGACCTCCTCATGGTCAAGCCAGCTCTCTCGTACCTCGATATCGTCCGCGATATTCGTGATCAATTCGACCTCCCCCTGGCCTGCTATAATGTGTCCGGCGAATACTCCATGGTCAAAGCCGCCGCCGCAAAGGGCTGGGTCGATGAAACGGCAATCGCCATCGAGAAATTACTCTCCATGAAACGAGCCGGCGCCGACCTCATCCTCACTTATTTCGCCCGCGATATCGCTTCCCACCTCGACTCTTAACCAAATTGGATAGATCAACATGAGCAAAGGCGTACTCCTCGTCAATCTGGGCTCTCCCGACTCCACCGAAAACTCCGACGTTCGCACCTATCTGCGTCAATTTTTGAGCGACCCCCGCGTTCTCGATATCCCGGTCTGGAAACGAAAACCGCTGGTCGATGTCGTGATCACCCCCTTTCGGGCTCCCAAATCGGCGGAGGCCTACGAGAAAGTCTGGACCTCCGAGGGCTCTCCCCTGATCGTCAGCACCGAAAAGGTCCGCGATCTCCTCCGAAAGCGCATCGATCTTCCCGTCGAGATCGGCATGCGCTATGGAAACCCCTCCACCGAATCCGGCGTCCAGGCTCTTCTAGATCACGATGTAGACGAGATTTTCCTGATCCCTCTTTATCCTCATTACGCCATGTCCAGCTATGAAACGGCCGTGGCCTGTACTCAGCGAGCCGTCGAAAAACTCGCTCCCAACGTCCGACTGGTGGTACAACCGCCGTTTTACGACGATCCCGATTATATCGACGCCCTCATCGAGGTCGCCGAACCTTATCTGGAAGACGACTTCGACCATGTGCTCTTTAGCTACCACGGCATTCCCGAGCGCCATCTTCAAGCCACCGACCCATCGGGATGCTATTGCCTCAAGATGGAGAATTGCTGCCAGACCAAACATCCGGCCCACTCCTTTTGCTACCGCCATCAATGCTACACCACCACAAAGGCGTTCACCGACAAGATCGGGCTGTCGGAAGACAAATTTTCCATCTCCTTTCAATCCCGCCTCGGTCGCGATCCCTGGCTAAAGCCCTACACCGACAAAGAATTGGAGCGGCTCCCCTCCCAGAATAAAAAGAAGCTCGTCATCATGTCCCCGGCCTTTGTCTCCGATTGCCTGGAGACCATCGAGGAATTGGGTATGGAGGGCGAAGAGGACTTCTTAAAAGCCGGCGGAAAAGAATATCGGCTGGTCCCCTGCTTAAATGAACATCCCCGCTGGATCGACGTGTTGGAACGATTCGTCACCGACTACGTCGACGGTGGTCTCACTGTCTAAAACCCCAAATTTTTCTTCTCCTATCGAAGGACCTGGCACATGCTAACGAAGAGCGAGAACCTCCTCCATCGCGCCCGAAAATCCATGCCCGGCGGCGTCAATTCTCCTGTGCGAGCATTCACCTCCGTGGGTGGCACCCCGCCCTTTATCGAGCGCGCCGAAGGAGCCTATATCTTCGACGCCGACGGAAACCGCTATATCGACTTCGTGCTCACCTGGGGACCCGCCATCGTGGGCCACGCCCATCCCGAAGTGGTCGCCGCCTGCCAGGAAGCCATGTCTCGAGGATCCTC
>SKNI01000017.1 GCA_007120615.1 Myxococcales bacterium
TCCGCTTTTCGATCCGGATGCAAAGCCATGGGGTTTCCTTTGTTTGAAAGTAATGGTGTTTGTGCTCCGGTACGTGTGATATCCCAAAAACTCACCCATGGAGAGTCGCTCTGGGACCGCGTACAGTGGCGGGACCGTAAACGCAGACCTCTGCAAAGTCAAGGTTGCCCACTTCTTCTCACCCCAATCGACGGCAATTCAGCTCTCTTCCTCTCCCCACTCTCCCTGCACTTCCCGCCTTTCTCCCTCGTCCTGCAGACGAAAAATTCGCACCCCGAAGGTTCCACATTGGCGCTGATCTCGCCAGAAGGTCCAGTGGACATATACCTTGCCATCGGGGCTGACGATCGATGAGGGGGGTTGGGGCTGATCGCCGATATTGCGCGAGATCGTGAGGGCTTCGGCGTTAAATAAGGTATGACTCGACGGAGAGGCGAGCCCGGTCTCCAGAACCTTTCCGGATTCGGCGTCGATTACGATTTCCACGACCGCTTTCAAGCTCATATCATTGATCGGATCGCGATTGGAGTAAGCGCTCTGAACTCGGGGGATAAACCCCAGCGCCCAGGCGGCGTGGATTGAGCGATGCATCCGGGCAATATAGCTCGCATGAGCCGCCGAACGAGCATTTACCGAGGTGTGATTTCCGGTCTCCACATGGGGCAAGAAATTCTCCAGGCTCGCCCGCATCGCCTCTTCATTCTCCCGCCAGCTGCTCAACAACCGCCGCCCCTGGGGAGCCCGGGCGCCGGAACTCTCGGATCCGGGCTCATCTTCACGGGCGCCGTATAACTTCTCGGCCTGGGAGAAGTCCCGCCCAAAGAGCTGATCTTGTTGAGGTTGCTCCGAGTCCCGGGGAGCATCTTCTCGCTGAGTTCGGTCCTCAAGTAGCATCTCTGAGGGATCGCGGTATTCCCTTGCAGAATCGAGTTCTGCCACCTCTTCCCGGGATTCATCCTCTTGCTCTTCATCATCGGTGGGCTCGTCTTCATCTTCGGACTCTAATGCGAGCTCCTCGTCGTCGACCTGTTCCTCCTCTTGCTGCGTCTCCTCCAGAATGCTGGGATCCAGCAGATCGGGCTCGCTTAGCTCCTGAGGGGTCTGCATGGCCAACTCCAGATCCGTATCGGCGTCCTCTTCAGGAGCCTCCGGATCTTCTTCGGGATGAGGAACATCCTCAAGAGTTGTGACATCGGCGATGATCTCCTCGTCGGCCTGATGAGCTTCATCGGAGATATGGTCAGCCTCAACGGGCTCTTCCTCATTAGTCTGCTGGTCGACGGCATAGAGCTCCATCAACTCTTCATCGAAAAGCTGCTCATCGGCAGCATCGTCGGTCTCTTCCTCTTCGGCGATCAATTCCTCTTCTTCTTCCTGTTCGGGCTCCTCTTCTTCCCGGGCGTCGGTCTGCTGCTCAGCCAGCAACTCTTCGTCCTCAGCCATTTCATCAAAACCAGGTTCCTGGAGAGGCTCTTCCGAAAGCGCCTCCACCACCGGCTTTGGCGGAGCAGAGTCTTCGAGAATTACCTCGACCGATTCTTCGTGATCGTCTTCGGGGGTTGCCACCTGGTCCAGAACCCAGAGAACCGTCACCAATAAAATAACGACCCCGTGCAGGGCCACAGAGACCACCAGACCGATCCAGAAATCCCGTCCTTCCTTTGATCTGATCTCCATCTTCATCTTGTCATGGCCCCGGCCCGACGGTACAACCCGAAATAGAAACGGCCGACTGCGGCGTTCCCATCTTCGGAACGCCATCGGAAATGGCATTTTTCTTCATTGGAGACGCTCCTCCGTGCAACAACAACAGGTCACCTCGAAATTCTTCCGATTTAATCCCTTTATGGCTTCTCTTCTGGGAGCACTTGCGCTGGCATTGCTGCTTTCTGCCGGCTGCGCACCCCAGATCGGCGACGCATGTCAGGACAATGGCGACTGCCCGGCCGGCTCGATCTGCGATCAATCGGTTGCCGATGGATTCTGCACCATTCGAAATTGCCGAGTCGGGGAATGTCCCTCGGAAGCGATCTGTGTTGCCTTTGACCGTCATACGACTTATTGCATGCGAAATTGTGAAGTTGATGAAGACTGCCGAGAGGATCATCGCTGTATCGACGATGAAGAATTAGGACAACAATATTGTTTCGTCGCTGACTGATCCGCCTGCCCACCTCCCACGGACGTCCAATATTACAAAGCCCATCCAATAAAGCGATCCGCATTTCCGCCTCCCTCCTCGGGCCAGAGTCAGCTGCTGAATCGGAGAGCAACTCTTCGCCACCGTCTGAGCACACCCGCATTTGTCCCAATTTTCCAATGGGATAGGTCTCAGCGACCATCGCCCTGGATCGGTCACCAGATCTAAATCGAACCTGGCCGGGCATATCCGGGTATCGCTTGGCTCGTGACATTGGTTTTAAGATCCGCCATACTGAATTCACCTGTATTGTGTTGGGGTAGTTTCGATTGTAAGGAACGACAAATGAAAACCGATCAAGGGAATCACTCTGAGATTTTTAGTACCTCCCGTCCTGTGGTCATCGCCCTTCACCAGGGCCCCCGGCCTTCCGAGTATTTTGGCGGCGGCCAGATCTTGCAAATCTGGGAATCATCCGAGCTCCTCGCACTTCTGCATGAAGGCGGCGTTGAAGTTGTGGTTCTCGAATCCACCCCGGGAAATAATCAGATTGTCGAGCTTATCGCACAGATCCGGACCGTCTGCGCCGCGGTGAAAATTTTAGTCCTTCTCGAGCACGGCCGCGGAGCCTTCGGTTGCCGCCTCTTGGAAACCGGAGCCGATGACTTTATATATCGCGAGCCTTCGTCAGCACTAACCGGCCAACTCCTGCATCACAAATTAGAGGTCCTTTGCACACAATACCAATCACGCCAATACGCAGATGATGTAGAATCACGGTTCTGGGCATTTTTCGAGGTCTGCCCGATCGGCCTAAAGATCGTCGACTCCCAGGGATTGATCTTGCGCACCAATGCAGCCTTTCAGGACTTTCTGGGGTATTCCGACGATCAATTACGGGGCAAGAGCTGCCAGGATTTTACCCACGTAGACGACCTGGCCTGCTGTCGGCGCCTCTTCCAGGAGATCTTCTCCGGGGCGAGGGATTTCATTCGTCTGGAGAAGCGCTTCTATCACCGTGACGGAACGGTTCGGTGGGGAGAATTTGCCTGCATTACGATGCGCCGACCTGATGGAGAGCCCTCCGATTTTCTCCAGATGGTCGTCGATCTCGAACAAATGCGACGCCTTCAAGAAGACGCCCCACCATCACCATCTATCAAAGAGTTGCGTGACCTCGCCCATGACTTCAATAATTTACTGGCAGTCATCGCCAGCAATTGCTACCTGCTCAACGAAGAGCTGGACTCCGACTCCTCCATCGCTCGAAGCGTACATCAGATCATGACCACCACCGAGCGGGGAATCGACCTGACTCGCCAGCTTCAACACCTGGATCGTTAAGTTTGTGGGCTCATCCAAAAATCTCTCGTCTCCTGGCAAATATGCCCTCGTTTCTCTCCCCGAAGAGCCGCGGATAACGCCCTTCCCTGCTCCTGCCAGACCGCCCCCCCAGGGTTCGGGGACCGAGAAAGATGAGCGACAAACTCATCTGCCGTCTCCAGCAGCGGATCTACCAACTCGAAGAGCGATTGCCGAAACGCCTCTTGTTGTTCGTCAGTCAACTCTTCGGGAGCATCGATCCGGTATAACTCGCAACCCATATTGAGATAAGTCTGCGCCAGCCGGAGCGACGCCCAATCGTGGTCTTCACTTCCGATAGTGCTCATCTCTCGGTGGCTCCGCAGCCTCGAAACCAGTCCCTCCTGCATCTGAGCCTTCTCTTCGACAGCCTCCGTCAGCGCCTTCGCTCCCTCACGATAGATATCGGGGGCGATCTCTGTGGAGAGCAGATAAACCTCAAAAGCCTCCTCCAGGTTCTCACGATCATCGATCTGGGCTTCCACCACCTGAACTTCCCTTCCCTCATCATCCACCGCCGGTGGCGCCGAAGTGCAGGCCAGCGATCCTGCAATAAAAATGACCAGGATAGCCAAAAATCGACAGCGACTACCCATGAGAACTCCCTGAGATGATCACCTTCGAGCTCATCATCACCTCCTCGATAAATGAACGTAGCAGTCCCGAGGCGTCCGGACTTGGACGGTGCATCTTGCGGGCATAGGCCATCGCCTCTTCCACATCGTGGCCCGGTCTTTTATATCCCTGAACGTAATTCTCAAATCGCTCGAGACTACCTTCTCGGGTCAACTCGGGATGAAATTGCGTCGCTACGATCGGGATATCTCGCAACGCAATGGCTTGATATTCACAGGACTGACTGCTGGCAAGGTGAACCACCCCACTCGGAAGCCGGATGGCACTGTCGTTATGGCCCAACTGGGCATCAAAGCGGCTCGGCAATCCCGAAAAGAGCGGATCTCCACCTGCCGCTTCCGTCAGGCTTATCTCAAAAGTCCCGACCTCGGAGCGACCTTCGTCGCCTGCCAGGCTCCCTCCCAGGGCCTGAACGATAGCCTGAAATCCGAAACAAGACCCGAAGGTAGGAATCTTTATCTCCACCAGGCGTCTCACCAGGCCCAGGAAATCATCGTGCCAATCAAACCCACCGTCGACCAGTGAATAATCTCCACTCCCTCCAATAAATACAGCGTCCTGAGAGCTGAAATCGAACTCCAAAAATCGATCGGTCACCACATTGAGCACTTCGAAGTTCTCCCGGGACAGGCCGCATCCCTCGGCAAAAGCTCTTAGTTCATGCTCCGCCATGGGGTCGCCACTGAGGCGGGCCTGAATGAGGAGAATTTTCGGTGAAGATTTCACGTGCAGTCCGCTCTCAAGGTCTCGTAATTATTGCGCTCTCAGGCCGCTGCATTCAGCTTACAACTCCTACCACCCAAGACCAATCCTGATTATCATCGCCCGGTACGCTCGAGGAAGGCGACCACTTCCTTAAAGATCCCCAGCCAGATGGCCATCTCTCGGGTATCGAGGCGGGCTCTGAGCAAGACGCTGCGGATGCTTCGCATGATATGATCGTGGGAGTCGGTCTTAAAGAACTCCACCGACTCAAGGGCCTCTTCGGCCTGAGTGAAGACACGCTCCATCGCCTCCATCGGCGCTGGCGGAAACTCCGAATCCAACTCCACCTGCGGAAGAGCCGCGCTATCTTTCTCGACCTCCGTGGCCTCCCGAAATAACTCCCACAGCATCAAGAGCACCGCTTGCCCAAGATTCAAGGAGCTATAATCGGGATTGGTGGGCACCGTCACCACCGCGTGACACCGGTCGAGAACCTCGTTTGGGAGGCCGCTGTCCTCTCTGCCGAATAAAATAGCGACCCTACCCTCCGGAGAGATTTTGACGATCTCTCGGGCTGCGCTTCGGGGCTCTAAAACGCGCCAATTCGCCGACCGAACCCGTGCGGTAAGTCCGAGCGTAAATACACAATCGGAGAGCGCCGCATCGACGTCATCAAAATGTTCCAGGTTCTCGATCAGGTCGGTGGCCTTGGGAGCGCTGACCCCGATGATGTGGGGGTCGGCCGTCGCCGGGCGCACCAGTCGGACTGAGGTGATGCCGAAATTCTTGGCCGCCCGAACGGCAGTCCCGATATTGATATCGTCCTGCGGCTCCACAAGCACGATCGATGTTCGTCTCAAGGCTCGCTGTTTCATAATAGGTCCCGAAAAACGAAAAAGCCCGATCGCCGGTTAATATCGCAGCGAACGGGCCAGTTCATCGTCATACAACGCAATCACTACAGTTCAGGAGTCATTACGCCGTTTTGGATTTCGCAGAAAGGTCGGCACGTCGATCTGATCTTCCTCGTCAGGGGTCAAGCCCCCTCCGCTGTGCTTGGCTCCGGAATTAGACCGGATAAACGTCGCCGGACGCTCTCCAGTCGCAGGAGCTTCTTTTGGACCACTATTTCGGTCGAAGCGCACGGCCGGCTCACTGCCAGTGGTTCGCTGAGGAGTCTGATAGGGACGCTCTTGTTCTCTGGCCGGCTCCTGACGAGCAGGGGCCTCTTGCTGACGGGGCTCGGGGTCGGCGGTACGGGTCGCATATTCCCGCCGTCGAGACATCTCGCTATAATCGGTGCCCTGCTTGGCCCGGGGTCGGTCGAATCCCGTCGCGATGACGGTGACCATCAATTCGTCGCGCATATCCTCCTCGATTACATTGCCGAAGATGATATTTGCTTCCTCATGAGATGCGCCTTCAATCAGGCTCATCGCTTCATTGATCTCATTGAGCGTCATATCGACGCCACCGGTGATATTGACCAGAATTCCCGTCGCCCCTTCGATGGAGACGTCTTCCAGCAGCGGTGAAGAGATGGCCATCTCGGCGGCTTCCACAGCCCGCGTCGGACCGGAGGCCCGCCCCGTTCCCATCAAGGCCAGTCCCTTGCCGGTCATAATCGTACGAACATCGGCAAAGTCCACGTTCACCAGACCTCGCACAGTGATCAGATCCGAGATCCCCTGCACGGCATGCAAGAGGACCTCGTCGGCTTTCTTGAACGCCTCTAAAATCGTGGTCTGATCTCCGGCGATGGCCAACAATCGCTGATTGGGGATGGTGATCAGCGTGTCTACTGCCGACGAGAGATTCTTGATCCCTTCGTCCGCCTGTCGGCGGCGACGCCTTCCCTCAAATTGAAATGGTTTGGTGACCACCCCCACCGTCAGCGCACCCACCTCGCGAGCGACGCTGGCGATCACCGGCGCCGCTCCCGTTCCCGTTCCACCACCCATTCCGGCGGTCACGAATACCATATCTGAACCGGCCAGCGCTTCGGCGATCCGAGTCTGGTCTTCCAGCGCTGAATTTCGACCGATATCGGGATCGGCTCCGGCACCGAGGCCTTTGGTAAGCGCTCCTCCCAGTTGGATCTTTAACGGCGCTAGATTGGTCTCCAGCGCCTGCAAATCGGTATTTGCGGCAATGAACTCCACGCTCGAAATACCCTCGGTGATCATGGTGTTGATGGCGTTTCCACCGCCACCACCTACCCCGATCACCTTGATATTTGCGGCCTGGGGCACTTCGGCGTCATCAAACTCGAGCATACCCATTACCCTACACTGCTGAGTAAATCTTGTTCGTTTTCAGCCGACCCGTTGTCGACTGAGCGCGATGATACGTTTCTTCGTGACCAACTCGCAAGGTGCAACCTCGTGATTTTATCGCATCTCAAGCCTGAGTTATTTCGATTGGCAATTTGCCGCTCACCTATGCGCTTTAGCAGTCGTCGAGACGATAACACCGCAGGTGATCCGCTTCAAGGTTCAAGCTTCGAATCGTTTCTCTCCCATGGGCTTAAAACATGTCCGTAAACCACTGACGCATTCGAGAAGCAACCCGGCCGTAGACGGTGCCGTTTTCTTCTTCGTAGAAATTTCGCTCCGGCGCCTTCGATCCATATTGCACCAGCCCCACACCGGTGGCGAATTTGGGATTGCGTACCACATCGACCAATCCGCCCACGCCTCTTGGCACGCCGCGGCGAACCGGGACGCCCAGAACCTCTTCGGCGAGCTCCGGCATATTGTCGAGGATTGTGGTTCCTCCGGTAATCACCACTCCTCCGGCGATTAGATCCTCGCATCCCGACTCTTTGATCTCGCGAGCCACGTAGGCAAAAATCTCCTCCACCCGAGGCTCGATGATTTCACTGAGGATTTCGCGACTCAAAATCCGAGGCGGACGTCCCCCCACGGAAGGAACCTCAATGGTCTCCTCCGGGTTGACTCGAGACGTCAGGGCGCATCCAAAGCGTTGCTTGATCCGCTCCGCTTCCGCCATCGGCGTTCTCAGGCCCACGGCGATATCATTGGTGAGGTGATTCCCCCCCAACGAGAGCACCGCGGTGTGGACCAGACTGCCCTTACTGTAGATCGCAATATCGGTGGTTCCTCCACCGATATCGACCACGGCGACGCCCAACTCCTTCTCATCTGCTCCCAGCACCGCCTCGCTGCTGGCGAGCTGTTCCAATACGATATCGGCCACGTGCAATCCGCAGGCCCTGGCGCATTTGATGATATTCTGGGCGCTGGTCACCGACGCAGTCACGATGTGGACCTTGGCTTCCAGGCGCACTCCGGTCATCCCGAGCGGCTCTTTGATGCCGTCCTGGTCATCGATGATATACTCCTGGGGAATCACGTGGAGCACCTGTCGGTCCATCGGAATCGCCACGGCTCTGGCGGCGTCGACCACCCGGGAGAGGTCTCCGGCTTTGACCTCCTTTTCCTTATTTACCGCCACGATCCCATGGGAGTTAAATCCCTGGATATGGCCGCCGGCGATCCCGGCGTACACTGTATTGACCTCACAGCCAGCCATCAACTCGGCCTCTTCTACCGCTTTTTTTATTGAGTTAATCGTCGCATCGATGTTGATCACCACCCCTTTTCGCAATCCTTGCGAGGGGTGGGATCCGATCCCGATGATATCAATTCCATTATTGGACACCTCGCCGATGATGCAGGCGATCTTGGTGGTCCCTATATCGAGTCCTACAATTATTTCGTCACATAGTCCCATTCGCTTTACCTTCCCTGGCTTGCGCACAAATTATACCGGTCGACTACCTACTCACGCCCCGGTTCTGGCCAAAACTCTTCGGTTGTCGATTCGATATCTCTTTTGCGTCATCTCCATTAAAAACATTGTCAGTACCGTTGCCAAAAGTGATCCGCCGATCCAAAAACCGCCTCAAAACTCAGACTCCACCACCTCACCATTCCCTGGTTTGGTGCGTCGTCCCACGACCACACGGCTCAGATCGTGTTCCTGATCGATCAGTACATATGCGGGGTCCACTCCTCGGCGAATCAACGAGTCCTGAACCACTTCTAACCGCTCCAATCTCTCTTTCCATCTCCCCCACCCCAGTCGAACCTCCGTGCCCATCTCACCGACGATCAGGGAGATACCGATCAACTCATCGACATGAATCTCACTGACCGAATGCTTCTCGGCCAGGCCCATCTCTTGATAATAACGGTGCACGTTCAACGCTACGTGAAGCTCGTCGCGCCCTTTCTCTTCCCTCAGGTCTGCCCGGGTCAATCCGGTGATCAGGGGAAGTTTCCACAGTTCTTCCTCCAGACTGGAGGCGTGGAGCGAAAGAAAGATCTCTCCGTGCACATCGACGAGCCAGAAACCATCATCGACAACGATCGCCACCGGCTCATACTCGGTAATCGAGATATAGAGCCGGTCCGGAAACCGTCGCTCTACCTCCACTTCTGCCACAAAAGGAAGTGTCCTCATTGTCGCTTCCAAGCGCTCCGGCCGCACGTTGAAGAGATGCTCCCCGGCCACCTCTTCGGCGGCCTCCAGGAGCGCTTCTTCTTCCAGAAATTGCAGGCCCTCCACATCGATATAACTCAGGGCGAAATACTCACTGTTCATCGTGTAGGAGTAGGCCGTCAGGATCAAAAAGGGAAGTCCCACCGCCACGACAACCAACCCCAGCGACAGAGCCGCCCGCCGGCCCCACTTTCGGAGAGCCTTGCGTCGGTCGCGTCGCTTCTGGCGCCGATTTCTCTTGCGGCGATTTTCTTGACGAGTCAGGACCACTTTTCTTCCCTGAAAATCCGCTTCCACATCCATGTAGAAGCTACATCCAACAAACCAACTGATGGCTCAACATCTTCTGATTGAACAACTAACGGTCATCAAGTCGTGCGGCTGCCACCATTGCCTCCACGAAATCGGTAAACGACACGCCTTTTTCTGCTGCCAGTTTCGGCACCAGGCTGGTCGCCGTCATTCCGGGAATGGTATTGACCTCCAGCATCCCAAAGTCCCAGGACATCGCTTGCCCCGGCTTGCGAGGGTCGCCTTTAAAATCTACGCGAGCCACTCCCCGACATCCCACTGCTTCCAGGGCCAACCTGGAGAAGTGAATCAAGGGCTCGCAGATCGCCGAATCCTCGACCAACCTGTAGATTGTATCACCACTTTCGTATTTGGCCTCAAAATCATAAAACTCACGGGCCGCGATGATCTCCATGACTCCCAGACATTGGTCGTCGAAAAAACCTACCGAAAACTCCGGCCCCTCCAGAAGGCTCTCAATGAGGACCCCTGCGGAGCTCGAAGCCGTCAGGTCAGGACGCAACCTTGGAAGAGCTTCACGTAACTCATTCTCATCACCGCACAGGTGCACACCGAAGCTGCTTCCGCTGTCATTGAGCTTTGCGATCAGTGGAAAATTGAACTCTTCGGCCACCGCTCTGGCGGCATCCTCTGGGCGCTCCAGATCGAAGGTGGTGAGTTTTCTGCCCTTGGCGACAGGAACTCCCTGCGCTTTGCAGACGATGCGGGTGCGATCTTTATCCATCGCAAGGGCCGAAGCCATCACACCACTGCCCGTATAGGGAATGGCCAGGCTTTCCAGAAATCCTTGAAGCGCTCCTCGCTCACCGAGGCCGCCGTGAATGCCGAGCAACGCCACCGCCGGTTGGTCGTTCGCCAATTTATGGAGGTCAGAGGCCACGTCGTAGACTCGCAGATCATATCCGCGAGCGCGCAGCGCCTTCTCAAAGGCTTGTCCGGTCTTCAGGCTGATTTCTCGCTCCCGAGAGGTGCCTCCGGTAGCAATCGCCACCAATTCTCCCCTGAATCGCGTTAAATCTAGCTCTTCAAACATCCCTGTCTTCCCACTGCTGTTCCAGGTCTCGCATCCTTGCTCGACCGTCAAAACCTACGAATCGCACTTCCGGGCGCATCTCGATATTGAAATCACGACGAACTCGATATCTCGCCAGCGCCATCAGACTCAAAAAATCTTCGGCTGTCGCATCGGAATCGTTGATAAAAAAATTCGCGTGCAACGAGCTGACCTGAGCTCCGCCGATGGCATGGCCTTTCAGACCGACCGCCTCGATAAGACGACCGGCGTAATCACCTGGCGGATTGGCAAAAGTGCTGCCCACACTCGCCAGACGATACGGCTGGGTGCGATTTCGCCGTTCCTTATCGTCTTTTACCAATTTCCTGGCCACATCCACATCTCCGCGCTTCACCGCAATTCTTCCGCCAAGGACGAGCGCACCTTCTGGTAGGCTCGCGTGACGATATCGCATCTTCAACTCTTCTGCGGAGCGCTCTTCCACTGTCCAGCGCTCCTTATTCTTCTCGGGAATTGCCAGCCAGGCAGCTCCCAAAATCTCGGTCAATTCCTTTTCCTTGGTTCCCGCGTTCAGCACCACACCACCGCCGAAGGTTCCCGGTATCAACCTCAAAAACTCCGCTCCGACCCAGCCTTTTTTCAGCAGCGACCGGACCAGATGCGCATTGATCGCACCGCCCATCACTTCGAAGACGGCCTGATCTTGACTCTCTGATTTCAAAGACCACTTCGCCAGATCACCGACCAGGCGCATGACCACCCCGTCGATGCCGGCGTCGGGGAAAAGCGTATTACTTCCCAGGCCGACACAAAATAGCGGGGCATCTTCTATGGCTGCCAGAAAACTCCACAGGTCCTCGATGGTTCCCACTTCAACCCAGAACCGGGCCGGTCCACCAATTCGAAGCCAGGAGTGTTTCGAAAGTGGCTCCTCAGTGCGAAGCTCACTCGCCGAAGATATTCTCTTTTGCCATTGATTCAGTCGGCTCTGGAGATCACCACTTCGACACCACTCTATACTTCTTCTGTGTAGCGTTTTTGACATCTTCATTCCTACCGAACGACTTCAGAATACACGATGATCATACCCCTGCAAGCACCTTTTTTTCACACCCCAAACCCTTATATTACGACCACTTAACAGGAACCCCTAAACCCTTTATTTAAACTTAAGGTAATAGCTCAAGTTGAATCTTGACCTTAAAGTGATCTCCAGCCTGAAGTCTGTTAATCTTCCTTAAACCGTCACCTTAAGAAACCCTGAGAAGCCCAGTCAACTTTCTGGCGATCGACTCCCCGGCATCGGGCCTGGCGAGTGTCTTTGCTCGGGCCGCAAGATTGACCAGTGCTGTGGGATTATTCATAAACCCGGCCAACAAACTTCTGGACCTTCGGGAATCGAGCTCTTCATCGTCGATCATAACTCCGGCGCCGGCCTCAACAACGGAGCGAGCGTTGGCCCGCTGGTGGTCATCTGCCGCCTGGGGAAAGGGAATATAAATGGCTGGTATTCCCAGATTCAAGACCTCCGCAATCGTCGAGGCACCGGCCCGGCAGATCAAGAGGTCACACCACCGGTAGGCCTCGGCCATATCATCGATGAATTCCACAACCTCCACCTCTCCGGCAAAGTCTCTGTAGCCAGGGGTGACCTCACCGGCGCGATTTCGCCCGGCCTGATGACGCACCTGCAGGCTCGCAGTTGCCCTGCCCATATCAGAAAGCCAGCGGGGAATGTGTTCATTGAAGCTCCCCGCCCCGCCGCTTCCACCGATGATGAGGATTCGAAATGGCCCATTTTCTTTCGGGGCCTGGTAGGTAAACCCGTCGGCCATAGCCAGCAGATCTGCGCGCACCGGGTTTCCCGAGATGGTCACCGGGACTCCTCCCAGATGCGCTGCGCTGTCCTCGAACGTCAAGAATGCATGATCGACAACGCGACTTAGAAGCCGATTGGTCATTCCGGGATAGGAGTTCTGCTCCATCAGGGCGGTGGTGATTCCGATCATGGAAGCAACCAGGGTGACCGGACCGGCGGCATAGCCCCCGACGCTGACAACGACATCGGGCTTCAGGCGCTTCAGCAGGCGCCTGGCCTGCAAGCCACTTGCGGGAAGCCGG
Source organism: Myxococcales bacterium (assembly GCA_007120615.1). Taxonomy (GTDB): domain Bacteria; phylum Myxococcota_A; class Bradymonadia; order Bradymonadales; family Bradymonadaceae; genus SKNI01. The sequence goes on from SKNI01000017.1 coordinate 12,819, forward strand.
GCCAGGCCTTTTGCCTTTGCCGCGATTCCGCCCCCTTTTAGAGCTTTGACCTCTACCAATTCCAGGGGATATCCCAGCTCCGGGATGACCCGGGCCTCGATTCCACGTTCGGTTCCCACAAAGGTGACCCGGGCCCCGGGATGGAGTTGCTGGAAGGCTTCGGCTACAGCCACTCCCGGAAAGAGATGACCGCCGGTGCCTCCTCCGGCGATGACAAGGTGCAGACCTTCTTCGTTGGCATCAGACATATACAAGCTCGTCAAAGGACGCCGGAAGGTCCTCGGCGGGCACAGGCCTGATTTTCTCGGGCTAGCCGCTCAGATCGTCTCGACGTTTTAGGATTCGTTGGCGTTTTTTGTCCCAGCGCTTCTTCTCACGCTCTGCCATGCGCGCTTCTTTTCTCATCTCCCAACGGTCGGGCTCGTTTCGAGAGATGTTGAGCAGAATTCCCACAGATACAAGCGCCACGATCATCGAGGTACCGCCAAAAGAAACGAAGGGCAAGGTCAATCCCTTGGTGGGCAACATTCCGGTGACCACGAAGAGATTCATCATCGCCTGCATGGTAAACATCGAGGTAATTCCAAAAGCCAGATACATCCCGAAGGCATCGGTGGCCTGAAAGGCGATACGATAGCCTCGCCACAGAATCACCAGAAAGAGTGCGATCACCACGACCACGCCCAATATCCCCAGCTCTTCAGCGATGATGGTGGCGATAAAGTCGTTCCAGAGCTCCGGCACATACCCCAGTTTTCCAGCCCCTTCCCCCAGCCCCCGACCGGAGAGGCCGCCGGAACCGATGGCGATGAGTGATTCACTGATCTGATAGCCGATGTCCTGACGATGACTCCAGGGATCGAGGAAGGCCAGGATCCGTCGCATCCGA
>SKNI01000105.1 GCA_007120615.1 Myxococcales bacterium
ACCACTGCTCCCATGATCACCACGGCTACCGACGGGCTGTTGCGTACTTCGTTGATTCTGGCAGTAGCTCTGGGCATATCCCCGCGACGACCCATGGCCATCAACACTCTGGAGAGCCCCAGGATGAGGTTGAGCAGTACTCCCAGCATGGCCGTCATGGCTCCGATTGCCAGAATGGAAGCTCCCGCCGACCAGTCAAAGGCACGGGCTACGACTTCCAGTGGAGCAGCATTCTCGATGGTGGCGCGAGCGAATTCATCTGCTCCAACCGTCGTCAGGGCAACGAGGCCCACGCCCACATAGATCAGAGCCGATACTGCGAGCGTGACGACAATTGCGCGGGGTATGGTGTGACGGGGATCTTTTACCTCTTCGCCCATCGTGGCGATTCGTCCGTAACCGGTGTAGGCGACGAACATCAAGGCCGTTCCTTCGAGTACGTGACGCATACTCAACAGCGGCGCTTCTTCCTCGGGAAAGAACGGTCGGAGCGCGTCGGTTCCGAGTTGGCCGCCACCTACAAAACCGCCGTAAAAGATAAAATACAGAAGGGCGAAGAAGGTTATGGAAACGATGGCAATATTGGTCAAATTCGATCGTCTCAATCCGAACCACACAACGACGGTCACCAATAAGACCGTGGCAAATGCGATGGATACCAGTGGACCATCGGTGATGCCCAGAAAATGTAGAAGATATCCACCAAACCCGAGGGCAGCGGTAGCCGCAGAAGCGGATTTGGCGATGAGAAAGAACCAGCCCGCCATAAATCCCGTGCGAGCGTTCAAATAGCGATAGCCATATTCGTAGGTGCCGCCGCTGACGGGATGGTTGGCCGCCAGTTGTGCGCTGCTCAATCCGTTGAAGGTGGCCACCAATGCGGCGAGCACGATGGCGATCATCAAGGCCGGTCCGGCCACTCCGGCGGCGATCCCGATGCTGACGAATACGCCTGTGCCCAGGATCGAGCCCAGACCCATCATGGTGGCGCCGAACACTCCCAACTCGCGGTCGAGCAATTTCATTGGCGATACTCTCATGGTACAGCATTAAAAAATCTAGAACGGACCATCTTCCGGTGGGCAACAGCGTCCCGGCGGACAACGCTACAGGGGATTCCAGTTATTGCCACCCCAGCAGGAGATGAGCTTGTCGCTGCGGAGCCCGCAGCTAAAATATTGGGTCATGGCGATCGACTCCAGGGCGGTGTCCGCCGGTGTATCGCTAACCTGATCATATTCATCCCACCCCCAACAGCGGGGCGTGGAATCGTCGCTCAAGAGACCACAGGAAAGTTGGTGATCGAGATGGATAATTATAAAGAGTATGGAGACAATAATGAGCACATACTCGTATGATTCGATCATCTTGGTTCTCCGGGCAAGCGAGAATCGAACAGGCTAACTCCCGCCCGAAGCCGAGTGTGAATGAGGTTAGGGCGCCATTCCTGAAAGGGAGATCGCTTCAAGGCTCGGCAGATATTCAAAAAAGTACTCGCCGGGTTCGATGGGCTCCGTCACAAACGACAGTTGATGGGTAGAAGGCTCGAAGATTACCTCTACCGGGTCGTTCGGTTTATCAAGGCCGTACAAGAGGAATGCCATGTTGATATCGGTTGGTACACCGATTCCGAGACTGAAACTGCCGGATATCCTAAGGGGTTCTGAAGCCTGGAGCAGATGAAAGCGCGAAGAAGTCTCGTCATGGGTAATGGAATCTCCAACAGCGAGACTTCCCGCATCGGTGACCGGGTTCTTCCAGACGTCCAGTGTTATGTCCTCAGCAACGATGGGCTCGGTAGCGGAGAATCGGAGGGTGTAGGTGCCACCAATCTCCGAGAACCAACGAAGGCCACCTACACTGGTGTTCGGATCACTGCCGGTCTCCATCTCCAGTGGCGGAGCGACGCTCTGACCAGACTTGCTGATATGTGCAGTGAGGACCAGGTCGTCGTCGTTGGACTGCACGATGCGCAACATCTCGCCGGCGTTTAATTCGTAGAACTCCTCCAACACATAGGCGAATTCGCTGAAGCTGGCCGCAAAAACGTATCCAAGGGGCATCGCCTCGGCGGAGGTGACCTCGGCGACGACTGTTCCGGCATCTAAACTACCGCTCATTCCGATGCTTCCGGAGAAGATCTCCGAGGACATATCGTCGGCCGGGTAAAAGGTGAGGTCGGCGAGGCCCAGGTCTGCGGTGACCCTGGCTTCGACGGAGGTGGATTCGGCTACACTGAACACGAAGAAGTCGGACTCGCCCTGGTCTAGGGCCTCGGCGAAGTGGCGTTCGAGTTCGTCGCTTCCCTCCACATCTCCCAGGTCGTCGAGCTCTACGATGTCCACGAAAATCGAGACGTCATCGATCCCAGTGGGGTGATCGTTTGTTACGGTCACGATGAGTTCAGCGTTGTCTTCGGAAAACCATCGCACGTGGTGGCCCCGCAAGGGATCAAGCTCATAGGAAAGGGGAGCGAGGTCCGCCGAGCGATTCACCAACTCGCCATTTTGATGGACGTCGACGGTGAGATGGCGATCTTCGGCGTTGTCGTGGCTCACTGACAGCAGTCTTCCCGCGTCGATATCGTACGATTGGGTCCACGATTCGCCGGGGGGAAGGAGGACTCCAGCGACCGGTTCTGAGGCTCGCAATTCGTAGTCTAATGCCGGTCCATGGGCGGTGGTGAAATCGACGAGCACAAGGGAGTCATCCGGTGCAGAACCAATGGTGAATCGTTCGCCCTGCTCCACAGAATGGGTCGACTCCAGAGTGGTCGTGTCGCTCCAGACGAGGATCTCAGCGCGGGCGTCGGCACCGACGGCGAGAACCTCGATTTCGATTGGGCCCGTCGCGGTGACGCCCTCGAGTTGATAAAGATTCTCCGTCAGGTCGAGGAGGCTCCCCTGGGCATGGGCACCGTCGACGGCCCAGGGACCCGCGTTTGGTGCCGGAAGACGCGAAAGGACTGCCACGAACTCTCCGCCGGCATCGCCGAGTACGGTGGATTCGATATGGATCTCGTATTCTCCGTCATAAGGTGTGACGATCGGGCGGGTCGGTGAGGTCTGAAGCGCCCGTGGACTGTGTCGCTCGAAGCCCTCGGGACCGTCGATGCGAAACGCTGGAGAAGGGAGCCCAAGAGAGTGAACGGTAACGGAGAGCCACTGTCCCGCTTGCGCGGAGAAGTGAAAGACTGCGGCCTCGTCACCGGCGCTACCCGTAAACACGAATGTTTCGTCCACCTCGGGGGCCGTCAATTCCGTGCCGTCGCTCTGGTTGAGATCGGCCTGCTCAGCGAGCTGTTGTGCCTCTGTAGCTTCGGGCAGGCAGGTGCCGTCGTCACCGAGAAAGGTGCCGTCCCCGCAGGAGATATCGCCGTCGGGCACACAGTCTCCACTTTCTTCATCGAAGAGGGTGCCGTCCCCACATTCGACCTGGTCCGCCGGGACACATTCCCCGTTGTCTCGGTCGAAGATCGTGCCGTCCCCGCAGAGCAACACACACGCCCCGTCGTGGGGGTGGGTTCCCGGACCACATTCGAGGGACTCCGGAGCATCACTTCCGCAGCCGGATATAATGAAAAAAAGTGCTGCCAGGGTGGCAATCAATAAAGTAGAATAGCGTCTCATGGTTATTCTCGCTGTAGATAGAAATTCCGAACAAAAATTTGGTTCATTGAGGTGAGAACTGAGGACAGTATAGTACCTGGTTGCCGTCGAAGAAAGCAGGTGCGAGATTGATGGGAGACCGAAGAGACCGAAGGGTCACGCGCGGCTTCTGAAACCACCTGAAATCTGGCCAGAGCCCATAATCGTTGAGGCGATCATCAGGCATGATAGTGCTCATTCGATGAGATCACTTCCTGGGAAGACGACACCATTGAATTCGCCCTCAACCTGGGGG
>SKNI01000046.1 GCA_007120615.1 Myxococcales bacterium
AGCCTCCAGCCTTCCGACAGGGTGGGAGAAGCACTGCCAGGTGATCGGCGGCGATTTGACCCTGCCCGGATGTGGAGTCGAGCCGGGGTTGATGAAGGAAATCTTTGAAGAGACCACTCACGTGATTCACTGCGCGGCAAGCGTTGACTTTGACCGACCCGTTGCGGAGGCCGCCAGAGCTAATATCGATGCATCTCTTCAGGTATTGGAACTCGCACGGGGATGCCGCCAACTGGACAATATGGTGGCCGTCTCCACCGCCTACGTCACCCCCTACCCGGGAAGTGATGTTCCCGTAAAAGAGAAGCTGGTCGACCTTCCCCGCCCGGCTCGAGACTACTACACCGAGATCCGCTCCGGAGCCCGCAGCGGAGCCGAGATGATCGCCGAGACCTGCCACCCCAACACTTATACCTTCACGAAGTGTCTGGCCGAACATCTGCTGTGGGAGCGCCGCGGCGACGTCCCGCTTCGAATCGTGCGACCCAGCGTCGTCTGCGCCTCCCGGCGTTATCCCCACCCCGGTTGGATCGACAGCCCCGCCGCCTTTGCGGGCTACCTCATTTATGTGGGCCTGGGCTACCTCCAGGCGTTCCCGGGACACCCGTCCTGTCGCCTCGACGTGATCGCCTGTGATGATGTGGTCGACCGGATTCTGGCGATGAGCCTGGAAATGGAGTTCGAAGCCGAAGACGTGGCATCACAGCCTCCGATCGTCCATGCCGTCACCGGCCGCGATAAGGCCACCCGCATGGATATGGGCACCCAGGTTGCGCAGAGCTTCTTCCACGAGCATCAGGTGGGCAGATTCAAACCTCAGCTCAAACATCTCGGCCCCGATCATCACGGCTATCAGGGCGCCAGACTGCGTTATCACAAAGTGCCCTACCTGGTGAAAGACACCTTGCTGCGCCTTCGCGGCGACGCCGAGCTGCGCCAGGGCCTCAAGAAGCTCTACGGCAAAGTTGAATACGTAAATCAGGCCTTCACCTATTTCTCCAACCACACCTATGACTTTCAGACCTCCATGCCCCTTGGGCGAGGCTTTGATCCCCGGCGATATCTGGAGACCGTGGTCCGGGGGATTTATCTCTATCTCCTGCAGGGCCCGGACCAGGAGGAGGTCTCCGAGGAGCTTCGCGCGCTGGGAGACAGCGATCTGCGCAGCCCGGCGATTCGAAAAGAACTCCCCAGACCCGACTCCGGGGAGTGGGAGCGGGGCGAGCAAACGCAAAAGCGCAAGGTCTTGATCACCGGCGCGACCGGCTTTCTGGGGCGCCATCTTCTGGAGGCGATGACCGATGATCAGGGCTTCGATCCCATCATCCTGGCCCGAGACCCGGCGAAGTTTGAGCACGCCAACTGGCGTCACGACGTACTGAAGCCGACCATCGTAAAGGGTGATCTCTTCAAGGCTCAACAACTCGCCCAGACCGGAGTCTTCGACGGCGCAGAGACCATCTTTCACCTCGCCGGGCTCGTACGACACACTCGGGAGAACAGCGAAGAACAATACCGGGTCAACGTCGACGGCACCCTGGAGATGGTCCGCGTCGCCGGCCACACTGGCAGCCGCCTGGTAGTGATCTCGGAGGCCGGAATCGTGGGCTGCTTTCACCACGACGACGTCACCGGTGATGAGCACGCGCCCTATTGTGAGGAAATCGTTAGCAAGTGGCCCTTCTTCGACTCCAAGATTCAGATGGAGAGAAAAGCCTGGGCGCTGGCCGAAGAACTCGGCGTAGAGATCGTCTTTTTGCGCACCCCGATGCTATTCGGGCCCCGAGATCACGGCATTGGCTCCACCCGCCCGGTATTCCAGCTATTGCGTGGTAAGATGATGGCGCTGCCCGATGGACGGGTCAATTTCGCCGACGTTCGTGACGTCGCCCCGGCGCTGATGGAGGCCGGACGCGTCTACGACCCACGCCCCATCTACCACACAAGTGGAGTGGCCCTTCGCATCTCCGAGGTCTTCGACGTGATCGCCCGCTCCTCCGGCGCTCGCTCCCCCCGCACCGACCTCCCCGCCCTGATCCTGCGTAATCTCTATGCGGCCAACCAGAAACTGGGCCGATGGATGGAGTTCTCTACCCCCGACCCCGTACTCGTCGAGATGGCCAGCCACTTCTGGCGAACCGAAAGCCTCTGGTCTCGCGAAGAGCTCGGCTACCAGGCCCGCTCCCCTGAAGACACTTTTCGAGACACCATCGCCTGGATTATGGACCACTTCGCCGAGCTTGAATTCCAGGACCAGGCGAAAGCCTCCTGAGTTTCACTGGGCCCTCTTTCGACTCTGAGCCGTTTTCCCGATGGAGAAGGTTGGCAATCTCTGCTCCCTCCTGTCATGATCAGGTGTCCCTTTCATCAATATTCACGAGGACCTTGATGATGAGCAGAGTAGTCTTGTTGGCGCTATATTTGCTGGTATTTCTCGGCTGCATGGGAGACCGGGCGAGGGTCACCGATGACCTCTCGGACGCCGGTAGCGCCGACACCGCCGGAGAGCACCGCGGCGTGATCCAGGTCGGCGACCGCGCTCGGGAGTACCTCTATGTGGTGCCCGAGAGCTACGACGGGCTCCATCCACACGGCCTGATCTTCGCATTCCACGGAGGCGGTGGCACAGGTGAGGGGTTTCGGGGCGTGGGCCTTGAAGCAGCGGCCGGAGAGCACCACAGCGTGATCGTCTACCCCGAGAGCGCCGAGGGGCGATGGAACGACGGCCGAGGTACTGCAGCGGCTGACGTCGACGATGTGGCGTTCGTTAGAGCTCTACTGGACCTGCTCGAAGAAGAACTCCTCATTGATCAGGAAAGAATCTTCGCTACAGGGGCGTCCAACGGGGGGATGTTCTCCCACCGCCTGGCCTGCGAGGTCGACCACTTCGTCGCCGTAGCTCCCGTGATCGCGGCGCTCCCCTCCGCTGTGAAAGAGACCTGCGCGCCCGCCGGGCCCGTATCGGTCCTGGCGATCCAGGGCACCGAGGATGAATTCATCACCTTCGAAGGGGGCGATGCGGCCCACGATCGTTTCCCGCGACTGGGCGAAGGAGGAGACATCGAGTCGGCTGAGTCCACACGGAGATTCTGGGCCGAGACCAACGGATGCGAGTCCGAGGTCGACGCCCAGGAGTTGCCACCCGTCAGCGACTCAGATTCGACACGAGTCCTCTTCTATGAGCATCAGGAGTGCTCCGGTGGCGCCCGGGTGGAGTATTACGTCGTCGAGGGAATGGGGCACGCCTGGCCTCCACTGGAGCCGACCGCGCCGAGGGTTAGCGGGTCCACCTCCGGCCAGATAAACGCCACCGACGTCATCTGGGCTTTCTTCACAAGTTAGCCCCTATTTTTCGGGGGACTCGAAGTATGCTCAGGACTTATTCTTCATCGCTCTGAGATAGCGATTTTTGAGGTCTTCGAAGGTATCGATAAGCTCCAGGCGCTCCCGCTCCAGAGTATCGATGAGCCCCTTCTCGCTGCGAAAAAAGGTCCGAAATAGAATCCTCTCTCGGTAGGCCAGAATCTGGCGCCACCAGCGAAGAAAGAAGAGTCCCGTGATCGGAAGCGCGAGCAGATAGAGGATAACCACCACCAGGGACTGGTCCGTCACGGTCCACAACGCCCAGCCCTGCAGTGTGTAAAAGAGAGGGAAGCCTATCAGCCCGGTGAGAAACCCGGCGAATGCGACCATCGCTTCGTCCGGCTGGCGCCGGGTCACCTGGCGCACGATGGCGGCGGGTATGAGGTTGTTCAACAAACCGAAGATCGCCACCGGCCCGAGCAATACGGCATAGGTGGTCATTCGAACGGCGTCGCGGCGCCGACCGGTGTTGGAGAACCCCTTCTCCAGGAGGGCGTGGCGCACCTGAAGCTGACTCAAATGATCTCGATAGCGCCGAATGTCCATGCGAATTCGGGCCACTAATCCCGGATCGGTGCGCTGATAATAGTCCACGGCATCGGCGATTCGTTGCTCCCGGTCAAAGCGGTCTTCCAGAGCGGCTCGAGCCTTGGCTGAGCGCTCCGAAGCCAGCCGCTCCTGTCGGCCTTCTCGCTGGTAGAGATCGAGCTGAAGATCCAGATCATCGAGCAACCCCCGGGTCATTTTTCGGCCGTAGAGATCATAGATATCACTGACGAGTTTGTGATTTCGCTCGTCCTCAATATGGGTCGCCAGAGCGCGCATTCTCTCCTGCAGACGATCCGTGAGTTGGCGAACCGTTCCCCGAGGATCACTGGCATACCGATCGGCGTATTCGCTGACGTCAATGGGCTCCCCGAAGCGAATCAACACGCTGGATAGAAAGCGGTCGCGGTCCTCGAAATTCAATCCCACCGGCTGGATTCGAACCCCCAGCGCGAAGTCGTTTCGCTCTTCTGTGGACAGCGCGATTCGCGCCGTCCCGGTCTTTAATTTCTGAACCATCCGCTCCGGGGAGTTCTTGCCCTCCGGAAAGATCCCGATGCACCCGCCTTCTTCCAGGGCCTCAAACGCTTTATCAAAGCTGGTGGAATTCTTGCTGGTGTCTCCTCCAGGATCATGAGACCGATAAATCGGAATCACCCCGAAGTGGTTAAAGACCGCTCGGACCACCGGGTTTTCAAATAAGCCGCTCCGCGCCATATACCGAATCTGGCGCTCGGTCTGCGACCCCAACAGCACCGTATCCATAATGGAATTGGGATGATTGGCGGCAAAGATCAGCGGCCCGTCCTCGGGAATCTTCTCCTGTCCGGTGGCCCGGATGTCGAAGAAGTAGATGCCCAGAGCCGAGCGCAGGACAAATCTAAGTGTGGGGTACAGACGCGACATCAGGGCGTCCCTCATGTTGATGCTTTCGCCAGCCGCCGACAGCGTCGCAGATCTCCGCGAGTCTTGCCTCGGCAATGAGTTCAATAGAAACACTATGCCACCTGAGCGCCCCGTTGAACACGGGGTATGATCGGATCCTGTCGGTATCATTGAAAATTCTCATGCCTTTACGGAGCGCGGACGCGCTCCTTTTCAATCTCGTTCTACCGATCAACGTGTATTATACCCATCGTTGTTTGGTGTGATCGGTTTCAGTCGGTAACGGAAGGTTTTCTTGCGAAAAAAAAAAATGGCAACATCTCCGCGGTAGTAGTTTCACTAACCGCAAACCTTAAGAGCAAGCGCGCCAACGCGTGCTCAAACGGAGACATTGCCATGAATGGAAAGTATCGAGATGCGATCGCAGAGGCCAGCACAATTTTGATGGAGGCGATGCTGGAGGATGCCCTGCGAAGAAGCCATCGACGAAGGGTATGTGGGCGCGAAGCTGGTCGACCAGAACTTCGTCTCCTGGGTTCACTGGCCGATCGTCGAAGGTGCTTCGAGTTGAGGCGTTGAATCTGAAATCTCCTCAAAAAGGCCCCAACGCGTTGCTATCCGCCGGGGAGTTATCTAAACACAACAGGGTGGTTCCTGGTAGTTGTCCGAACTCGCAAGGCTTCAAAATGCACGTCAAACGATCTTGCACAAAACTCGTCTTACTCATGGTCTTCGCTCTGACGACGGCCTGCACCCATTACGTGTCCGTGGAGGTTGAGCCCGATCGTCTGCACGAACTCGCCGCCTACGGAGCCGGTGAATCGGTGGTGCTCGACAAAGGAGCCGACGGAGAATCGGGTGTCGAACTCACCAAAGACCACGAACCGGCCATCGTCGTCTCCCGCGACTATCGCTGCTCCTTCTCGGAACTGATGCGCCATCGCTGCGATTCGATGATCGACGTGCCCCTGGAGCAGATGTCGGTCACCGACGAGACCGCCACGTTCAAGGTCAGAACGGCGCTTTTTGCGGAGGAATACCGCGCCATCGATGTTCCCCTGGATAATATCGACGGCGCGAAGGTCCGATTAAAAAGCTACATGCCTCGAGACTGGCAGCCCCGCTGGGGCCTGGGGATCATGATGGCCGGTCCGGCGGCACTGGCCAGTCTCACCGGCCAATATTTCCCTGCCGATTGGGTAGCCATCGAATTGGGACTTTCACCGCTGACTCCCGTCCTCAACGGCTTTACCGGTTTTCGTATTCGCCCCTTTGAGTTCGGCGGCCGCCTCCGCCCCTTCGTCGGCACCTGGATAAACCTGTTGATGGCCGTCGACGCCGACTCCTCCGACAGCTCCATGTGGTCGAGCACCGGCCTTCGCGCAGGCCTGGATCTCCAACTCCTGGCATCCAAACGCTGGATGCTGACCCTGGAGGCCAACCTGGCCAGACCTCTTTTAGAGAACCGCGAACTCATCGAGGGATACTCCGGCGAATGGCTCCCCTGGGGCGGCCTGACGACGTCGATTCTGTTCTGATGAGTCCCACCAAATATAGTCTACCTCTCGTCATCATTAGTCACTACGGCACCGATTGCTCCCGTCAATAGGACGGGTCTGGTCAAAGTCTGGCTTCGAAGCATCACTGGCGAATGGAAGATCGTTACACGCTGCTATGAATTCGAGTTGATAGATGGCCTGCCCCTGGTTTTTCCCATCCAGGTGGGAGGTTCAAGCGATATCGGAGGATGGACATCTCCCACAGACTACCTATGTTCCACTGCCGACAGGGTCGACTTCCATATTTTCCCCCGAACGGTGCCCAATGAAATACCTCTGGACTCTATCTCTATCCCTTTTCGCAATCACCGCCTGCGCCACCGCAGAGCCCCCGGAGGTAGTGGACCATGTCGATGTAGAGCGCTATCTCGGCACCTGGTACGAGGCGTCCTCCGTCCCCATTCGCGGCCAGCGCGGTTGCGTGGGTACTACCGCCACCTACGGCGAACGCGACGACGGCGACATCTCGGTCTATAATAGATGCTACGATGGGTCCTTTGACGGCGACGTCCGAGATATTGAAGGCAAAGCCTGGGTCGCCGATGAAGAGACGAACGCCAAATTATGGGTCCGCTTCTTCTGGCCCTTTCGTGGCTCTTATTGGATCGTCGCCCTCGACCAGGACGAATACCAGTGGGCCGCCGTCTCCAACCGCCGGGCCAGCACTCTCTGGATCTTGAACCGCACCCCCTGCATGGACCAATCACTCTTCGACGAACTTCACGCCGACCTCCAGGAGCGCGGCCTGCCCGTCGACGAGCTTCAGAGTACGCTCCAACGAGATGAAAACGACCAACCCTGTCGCGTGGAGCTTCCCTCCAAATAACGTCAGATTGACCTCACCACCGACTTCGAATCTCCACCAGCACTTCATTGGCTTTTGTCTCATCGGGCTCGTCGGGCAGATCCGCGTTGGCGAAAGCCTCCTCCACCTCCAGCAGTAACTTCTCGGCGCCCGCCAATAGCTCGTCGTAGGAAAATTCCCCGGCCCGGATTCGCAACAAATGGTCTCGATTCGGGCGGCGAACTCGGAGTTCGCCCTCCTCGGCGATTTCGAGAGCCATCTGCAAGAGCCGATAAGTGTGCATCAAATTCTTGGAGTCGTAGCCGCGACCGTGCTCCACATTGACGGCGTAGCGGTCCTCGTTTCTCTCCTCTACCCACTCCCAATATTCCCGGTGTGCCTTGCAGTGCACCCGGAACGCATCCTGCTGAAAGACCATCCATGCCAGCGGCCGGGCCTCTCGGGGTACACTGCTACATACGAGGGCGTCCCGGTCTTTTTCGGAGACCAGCCCTCGATACCCTCCGTCGCCGCCGTAGAGGGCGAAGACGTTCTTTCCATGAGGGACGCCGGTCAGCCCGCACTCTTGGGCTTTGAGCCCTTGCTTGTCGAGCCACTCCAGAAGGGGCGTGCTTCCCTGCCCTTCCAGAATATAGCAGAATTCGAGTACTCCCTTTCGCTCTTCGGGCTGGGGATTGACGATCTTTTTATTGAGCCCCCGGGCCTTTCGAATCTGGCCCATGGCGTATTGTCCGAAGGTGCGAGCGCACTCCTTCGACAAAAAGAGATCCAGCGTCAGCAGCGAAAAGAGCGGGTGGCGGTATTCGACACAGTCGTCGGGGATGGCCAGTAGCTCCAATATATTGGGATTGCTCTTCAGAGCCAGATCCACAAACCGGCCCACCTCGTAATAAACCTGGTCATGTCGATCGTCGGAGGTCTGCTGGATATCGTAAAGCCCCAGACAAAAGCCCTGGGGCATGACGAAAATACCGCCCCGGTCGATGTCGGAACTTTCCACGGTCGTGCCGTAGGCGTGACTTCCCACCACAGCGTCAAAAAGGAGCAAGTCGGGCTGCCGCACTCTTTTTACCGTCAGATCCCGCTCCCGAAGTTCAACGCCCCGCCGACTCGGTACAAGCTCTCGTTGAACGAGTTCGTCGAGAGCGGTCCTGGACGGCCGCTCCGTGGGCAATTCATTTGCCTGCTCCCGTAGTTTCTCGATCGAGCCTGTGACAAACTCCTCCAACTCGGCAATCGGCTCCACTCGGTGGCTCTCGTCGGTTGACTCTTTGAGCTTCAGCAGGTGTTCAATAGCGCCCAAAAGATCCTGCGGCGCCGCGTCGAGGACATCCTCGAAAGGAACCGGCGGCCGCGTACCGTTCTTAACGATCCACCGGGCGCCAAGGACAGCACGCAGACCATAGAGATAATCTTTTGGCCGCCGAAGCTCGTCGTCGAATTTGCTCTTCACCACGGTCTTTGCCAGCCCGATATAATGATGAGCCAACGCCCGCGGCGAGAAGTCCCCGGCCACCGTTTGCCACCGCTCCAAAAATCCAGGCTGGCTTCGATAGACGATCGGCGAGTGCAGCCACTCGATAAGCGAAGCATTGGACTTCTCCAGCAGGCGCGCCGCTTTTGCGACGTCCCACCCGACGCCGTCAAAGTCACCGTCGAATAGGTCCAGTGATTCCTCGACCTGACTTACGCCCAGATATCTGTCCAGGGGCTGTCGATATAAAAAACGCACGTCGTAATCGCTATCGGGCGACGCAAATCCCCAGGCTCGACTTCCCGACTCGCAGGCGTAGAGGATCTCCACGCCGTGGTGGTGTTCAATCGCTCGAAGAGCTTTCAGGATCGCTTCTTTGTCCATTGGGTCCTCCCGTTCAACACTCTTGCGCCGTCACGACAGACGAGGTGGCTTGCGGCTATTGAATCTCGTCCACATTCTCCTCCCAGTTCTTGCCATCAAAGGGCTCAATCGTGAGCTCTTCCATGGGCAAGTCTGAGATGCACCGGACGTTTACGTCCACCTTACCGGGATGACTGCGGGGTGTGTAATGAGAATGCACGCCGCAGGTGGTGCAGAAGCGGTGGACCGCCTGACCGGTGTTGAATCGGTACTCCTGAAGCACCGACGGCTCACAGGAAAGCCGGCCGAAAGCGGAGTGAAACTTTCGGGCGTACCCGGGCGCGTCGCCACTGGCCGTCGGCAAAAAGCAGACCCTCGGACGCTCGGCGTCGATGAGCGACAAAATCCAGCGGTCCAGCGCCAGGTTCTGGGACTCCATGCTAAAGCCCCCGCCTCCGAGGGCGACGATTCTCTTCACTGGCGTCATAACACACCTCCTGGAGTAAATTTCAGTCGCCGTAACAAGTTCCGGCGAAGAGAATCATATCCGTCTGCTCGTCGCGCACAAAGTACTGAAAGGGCTGGTCAACGGTGATCGTGTATTCCGGTCCCATATCACCGTTTTCATAGAAGGTGACCGCCTTCGCGGCGGCGGCCTCGATGCCGGTCTCGTATACGTCGATCACGGATTGGTGAATGATGTCACCGATCTTTCCGAGGCCGAATAACGAATCGGGAACTCCACTCCCCGAGCATTACATCTCTGGAGGGCGGCGCCAATTCGATCCGGAATGCCGGCATATCGACGAACGCCCCGTAGGACTACAATTTCTATAACCCCAACGCGCCGATTTAGCATCGATCAGGACCCTTCCCAACGACAGACCTGCACATCGTCAGACCCCAACCGGGGTCTGCACTCATGTGAATCGGGACAGTCGGTATCGTCGTCGCAGATGATTCGACAGGTCATTTGGTCACATGCCAGGCCTTCTTTACAGTCCGCATCGTGTACGCAGGTCTCGCCCACGCCCGGCGTTCTACAAAAGCCAGGCCTGAATAACCCGACGTCACATTCTTCGCCCCCGGCACAAGGGGTCCGAAGAATTTCGCATTCCGGCGAATGAAAACACTGGGCCTGGACTTCCTGCCACTCCTCCGGGGTCAGATCCTCGTCTTGCAGCTCCTCTTCCAACTCCAACACACAGTCATCGATACAGTCTGGTTCGGCGAGTATGCACTCCGGGACGAGTTGGCAATCGTCAATGCCCTCGCACTCTGGGCGACAACGAGGACCGCATCTGTCGAAGCATTGATGGGTGCCCGTCCAAAAAACAAGATCCCTATCACAGCCCTGGTCGGCCCCGCAGGTCGCATCCTGCAAGCATTCCACACAATAGGCGCGGCTGTGCTTGACCTTACAGAAGCCGGGATTGCAATCGCTGTCCTCGATGCAATCCGTACAAAAAGCACTCCGGTTGTAGCGAAGACACCGAAGCTCCTCGCCACAATCGTTGTCGGCTCGGCATTCAGCGGCGTAACAATTGCCGTTATCGCCGCATAGTTGATTATCGCTGCAATGCTCATCTTCTGTGCACCTCAGGCACTCTCCCCCGTGACAAAAATATTCTTCGGAGCCCAGAAAAGCATGACATTGCTCACTGTCCTGACAGATGCACCGTCCCTGGTCGCTGCGCGCACAGCCGCAATTATTGTCTTCCGTACAACGCAACGAATAGCCTGCCGGCGCGATGCGCTCACAGTCGTAATCCGTCTCACAGGCGCAATACCCATCGTCATCTCTCTCGCAGGTAGTACCGAAAGGAGACAGATCGCTAAATGACGAACTCCCTTCCGAGGAACAGGCCCCTACAAGTAAAATAAGGGAGAAGAGAGTGAGTTTTTTAAAGAGAGTCATATCAAGAGTCTAACGAGATCGTCGCCGCCAAACAATCGATTTGTGTCGTCGCACAAAATACTGCAGGTCATTCGAAGTTGGAGTCCATCGATCTATCCTCCCGGTAATCATTCGAACCCTGTGTCTACCTTAATTCCACAGGAGATGACCTTCACCGACGCTCCGAAGAGCCCAGATAAAGCGCCTCTGATTCCGGTCTGTATTGGTTGCGGGTGACCAACCCGGAGCTCCCGGAGTTGGAGTTGGCGTCGGAGGAATCTGTCTCCGAGCCCCAGGATTTTTCGGCGGCCGCTTCCACAGAAATCGTGGTCTTATACGTGACAAAGAGACTGGAGGTCATCATCAAGACGGCGGCGATGACCGGGTGGAGAAGACCGGCAGCGGCGATGGCGACTCCGGCGGCGTTGTAGATGGCGGCGAAGCGGAGGTTGAAGCGCACCGTGATGAAAGCGTCTCGAGCGGTCGCGATGACCCGGCCGATGGCGCGAAGATCATCACCGGACCACCGCAAATCACCGACCTCCTCGGCCAACTCAGAGCCCCCGTCGACGTAAATCGCGACGTCGCTTTCGGCCATCGCAGCGGCGTCGTTGACCCCGTCACCGACGAAGAGGACCGTCTTTCCCTGGTTCTGGAGACCTTTGACAGCGTCGTGCTTCTGGGCCGGAGTCATTCCAGCATGCACGAAATCCAGTTCCAGTCGCCGGGTTCGGTATTCCTGGTCGCCGGTCATAAGCCCGACTTCGATCTTCATGGAACGCAATAGCGCGAGCCCCTCGTCAACGGTGTCGCGAATCTTTTCGTCGATGGCAGCCATAGCCATCGGTTGGTCGTCGACATAAACGACGATATGGCGAGCCCGATTCGCGCCGTGAATTCGCTCTCGGAGCGTTGCGATGATCGCCGCGTCCCCACTGTCCGAGTCAGCGAGTTCCGTCGGATCAAAGCCCGTGATGGTCAGGATATGAGAAATCCCGGCGAGCCGGACCTTGGCGGTGATTCCGCGGCCGGGGAGGACCTCTACGGAGTCCACTTCCAATTCACTTCGGCAACAGGTTGAGGGCAGCGCCCCTTCGAGTCGCGCCAGGGCGCGGGCCACTGGATGTTCGATGACCCGCTCGACTTCGACGATCATATGTCGAAGGTCGCCGGGATCGACTGTGGCTCCATCGGCGACGACGAAGTCGATAAGCCGAGGAGCAGGTTCGGTGAGGGTTCCGGTTTTATCGAAGACCACGGTATCGACGCGCGACATGGTCTCAACGCATTGGCCGTGACTGGGGACCAATCCACGGCGGGCCCACTTTCCCATCGTCGCCCACACCGTCAGGGGCACGGCAAAGCCCAGCGCGCAGGGACAGGCCACCAGAAGCACGGCCAGGGCGTTGATAAGACCGACCGTCCAGTCCTCGACGAGCGTCCAACCGACGAAGGTGGCCACCGTGGCGATGAGTACCAGGGGGACGAACCACTGCACCGCCTCGTCGGCGTCGTCCTGCCACTTCGATGGCCGTTTCCAGGCCTCCTCCACGGATCGAACGACGTCATCGATAAGTCGGGCACCGGCGGGAGCTTCGGTCCGAATCGTGAGCGTCCCGTCCAGGCTGTGAGTGCCCGCAAAAACGATGTCCCCCGGGCGGCGGGTGGTGGCGAAAAATTCGCCGGTGAATTCGGCCTCCCGGACAAGGGCAGTGCCCGATTCGACGACACCGTCGACACCGATCATATCGCCCGGTCCGACAACGATGAGGTCGCCCACAACGACATCGGTCAACGCCACCTTCTGGAGCGCTCCGTCACTGGTGCGGCGGTGGACTCTTTTATTCTCGGGCGCCCAGGCCCGGGCTGCGGCCAACCCCTGGCGGCGGCGAAAGGCGCCGACCTTTCGCCCCACTGCGTGGATGACCAACAGGACGGCGGCGACCTCGAAATAGACCGCTCCGCCAGGGCCGAACATCGACACCAATGACGCACCAACGGCGGCGGCGATACCAATCATAAAGAAGAGGTCGAAGGTGATCTGCTGTCGTCGAAGAGCGCCCCAGGCGCTGTGGGCCAGCGGGCGACCGACCAGTTCGAAGACGATGACCAGACTGCCCAACAGGGCGATGTGGATAAAGAGGGTGATATTGGCGGCGGCCTCGGCGCTGCTGATAGCAAGGCCGACGACCATCGTGTTGCCCGTGAGCAACAGGCTCAAACCAAGCTGCCAGACGGAGGGCTCGGAGTCGGGCACCGACGATTCTGAAGGTGATATCTCCGGGGCCGGATTGGAGTTATCGCAGCAAGCACCCATAGTAGTCCCTGGACAAGATTATCATTCGGCTGGTTCGTCGGTGTCATCCTCTTCCGGGACATCCTCTTCGGGCTCATCTTCTTCGGGTACAGCCTCTTCGGGCTCGTCTTGTGGGAGTTCGATGGCCTCCCAGTCAAATTGCTCGAGCTCATCGTCGGTCCAAGGCTCGTCGCGGTCGACCAGGGCGTCGCGGACCTGAGCGACCAACTCTGGCTCCACAGCTTCGGCGTCATTTCCCCAGGACTGACGCACATAGGTAATCACCGCGGCCATCTCCTGGTCGCTGAATTGATCCCAGGCGGGCATCAAATTATCGTAGAGGACACCATCGACCTCCAGGGGACCGTGGATGCCGTTGAGCAAGATCGCCACAAAGGGTCGAGGATCGCCGAGAACCCGCTCCGTGCCCACCAGGGGCGGGAAGGTCCCCTGGATTCCCTGGCCATCGGCCTGATGACAGGCCGCACAATTGGGGTAGATCTCCT
>SKNI01000549.1 GCA_007120615.1 Myxococcales bacterium
GCCCTGTTGTTCGGACTTTCGCGCCGAATACGGGGGTCTCACCAATGACACCGCCCTCAACACCAGTCGGCAGGTGGTGCTCTCCTTCAGCGATGAGGGCTGGCCCGCCGGTCTTGGAGGCCCCGACGCTATCGCCGTGGCCCTCTTAGAGTTCACCGGCCAGTGTGAGATCCTCCGCGCTCCGGTGCATTTCAACAGCACTCACCACCACTTTACTCTCTCCGGACAAAATACGGATCTTCAGTCCATCGCCACCCACGAGTTCGGTCACGTCCTCGGACTCGGACACTCCAGTACAAGTCAGGCCACCATGTTCGCCAGTTATGTCGGCGGAACTTCCATGCGAACTCTCCACGACGTGGACATTGCCGGAGTGTGCAGCCTCTATCCCGGCTCCTGCGGCTGTCAGAGTGACGGGGACTGCCCCTCCAATGAGATCTGTGAAAACGACAGGTGCGTCGAGGGCCCCTGCCAGAGCGATGCCGAATGCCCCGGAGAAGAGATCTGCGACGGCGGCGATTGTGTCGTTCTCACCTGCTCTTCCAATTCAGAATGCGGCTCCGGTTTCTTCTGTCAGAATGGAAGCTGCCGTACCGAATGTGAGGTCTGCAGATATTGCGACGCCCACAGCGACTGCGGCTCCAGCGGCTATTGTCAGCCCTTCCCCAGCGGCAATCGCTGCCTGGTCTCCTGCGACTCCCAGGGACAATGTCCCGGCGACGGAGAATGTGCAGCGTTCACCGACGGCACCAACAACTTCGACCTCTGCATCGCCCCCACGTACTCCGGCGAAGACTACTGTCCCCAGAGCTATACCTGTATCGACGCCAGCGTTGAGCCCGATGGCGATTCCGGCTCCGATCCCGACGGTGATTCGGGAACGGGAGACTCCGGCTCCGGCGACGGTGATTCGGGCTCCGGCGGTGATGGTGATTCCAGTTCCAGCGGCGACGGTGATCTCGATTCCGACGGTCTCTGCGGCGGCGTGCAGTGCCAATCTACCGAGGTCTGCCGCGAGGGCGCCTGCGTGGAAGCCGTCGTCGATGTCCCCGACCAAAATACCTCCGACGGTCTCACTTCCTGCGCCACCACGCCGGGTGGACCGGGAACCGGATTTGTCGCAGTCGTATTGATGTTGGTGATGGGGACGGTGCGGCGGATCGGTGATCGTGATCGGTGATCGGTGATCGGTGATCGGTGATCGGTGATCGGTGATCGTGATCGGTGATCCCTCGTGGCCCCGGAGACCCCGGTGTTTAACCTTAGGTAGTGCAAATGAACGCATCCACCCGGGAGCGATTATGGAAACTGCCGAGACCCGCTTTCCCCACCTCTTATCGATTAGCTTTATCGCCACGCCGATGATCTTTTTCTTCGTCGTCGCTTCGATGGGGCCGGTGACTAATTTTGCAGTCTTTCTCTTTATCGCCTGGACCATCGCAGCCCTGGCGACCGCCTTCTGTTTCGCCGTCGATCGCAAATTCCGGGAGCAGTTCACCGACTCCGAACGTTTGGCTATCGTAGCCGGAAACGCGATGGTTGCCCTCTTCGTCGGGGTGGTCGGATTTCTCTCCTTCGGCTTCTCCTAATCTTTTCTCACCGACTCTTGGAGGAAGCCCGGCGCAGCCTGTCGAAAATTGCCGTCCAGGCACCGCTGTCATCTCCTGGCTTCTCCACGATGATCTCCTCTACGTCGGACCGATCAAAGTGATGGAACGCCTTATATAAGCCCCGAGCATAACCGCACGGATCTGGTGGAAGGTGATAGACCTTTCCCTCGTCTTCCTCCCCGACACCGATAAACTCACGACCTTCGCCGCTGTCGAGCAAGGCCAAAAACTCCTCTCTCTCCACAAGTCGCACTCGTGGGCGCGGCGAATAGTGATTTCTGGACAGCCCCGGCGAGGGCCGCGGGCGGGAGTCCTCGACGACGATTTCCCTGATGCTGGCCAATTCCACAATCCCCGAGAGTCGCTGCCGATCGATCATGCCGGGACGAAGAATCTCAGCCGGATTCTCCACCACCGTAACCAGGGCCGACTCCACCCCGGAGGAAGTGGGCCCGGCGTCGATGATCATATCGATTCGACCGCCGAGCCCCCGCATGACGTGCTCAGCCGTGGTCGGAGAGACCCGGGTATAGGGATTTGCGCTCGGCGCCGCCAGCGGGGCGCCCACCAACTCAATGAGCGCCAGAGCCACCGGGTGGGCCGGCATCCTGATCGCCACCGTATCCAGCCCCGCACAGGCCGCTGCGGGAATCCTATCGGACTTCTTCACCACCAACGTCAGCGGCCCCGGCCAGAATGCGCCGGCCAACTCTTCTGCAGCCTGCGGCCAATGGCTGGCAAGAGTCTTCGCCTCTTCCAGCGTCGCAACATGCACGATCAGGGGATTGGTCGCTGGCCGATTTTTTGCCGCAAAGATCTTCTCCACCGCTCGCTCCGACTCCGCCAGCGCTCCCAGGCCGTAGACCGTCTCCGTGGGAAACGCCACAAGCCCTCCTTCGCGAAGCACACGAGCTGCTTCTTCCAGGATCTCAAGCTCCGGCTCATCGACGTTTACTCGGATCACTTTCGTTTTCTTCTTTTCCGTCATTATCGGCGCTCCCGACCTTTCTCAACCATTTCCATATTGGACGTGGCGCTCAACTCCGATTGTGGCTGAATCGCCCATCCTCTCTTCTTTCCCTCACTTCGTAGCAATGTACTCCCACTGTCGATGACCAACGCCAATTCCTGAGCTTCGCAGAGCATCTCGTAATCGGTCACCGAATCACCGGCTACCAACATCGGGCGTTTCCCGATCACCTCGTCGATGATCGCTACTTTGCCCTCTCGAAACAAGACCGGAGTACAGGTCTTTCCGGTCAATACTCCATTTTCTATCTCCACCTGATTTCCCAGCACTCGCTCCGGAGGAACCCCGAAATAAGCGCCGAAAACCCGCACCGACCAGATATTGGTGGCCGAGATGATCCAGACCTCAAAGCCGGCTTTGTCGAGAGCCTGGATCAACTCGTACATCTCCCGAAGCAGCCGAATCCCCCGCCCGATCTCTACGTCTTCCCCACGCCGGGTCTGGCGCTTTTCGATGTAAATCTCCCGAACCAACTCGCGCTCGATGGCCTCCGCTGTCCAGCGGGTCAGCTCATGCGGCGTGAGACCGGCGTGGAGACGAACGGCCCATTCATAGCAATCTCTCTTGCCCGCCCGCATCAGCCGCCGCCCGTAGAGGGCTCCCATCTGGGCCAGATATTGGTGATAGAGCTTCGAATCCACTCGCTCAGCCACGTCTACAGCCAGGACTCTTTCAGTCAGCTCTCGAAGCTCTACGCGCCCGTCATCGACGTGAATCTGCTCCCAGAAGTCATCGAGATCGTAGCGATAGCGCATCTCGTCGATCAGAAAATGAGAGAAGAGCTCCCCAATATCTCCGAAGATACAGGTATTATCGAAGTCAAAGACCACCACCGGAGCGTCCCCGCAGCTCCCCCCTGACACCGCCGGGCCGCCTTCCAAGAGATCACTCAGCCGACGATGTAC
Source organism: Myxococcales bacterium (assembly GCA_007120615.1). GTDB lineage: Bacteria > Myxococcota_A > Bradymonadia > Bradymonadales > Bradymonadaceae > SKNI01. The sequence continues at coordinate 3,546 of SKNI01000549.1, forward strand.
ATCTTCTCGCCAGCCGCCGAAAGATAAGCGCGGAGGGTTTCCTAATTTGTCGATCATCGGCATCCTTCTTGTGTTCATGGCAATTTTTCGCTACAAGCCTGTGTTCCTATGTCCCACACCGTTCACTACGGTGTATCTCATCACGTAAACGATGACGACATGGAACGAGAACAGAAATAGCAAAGCTAACGTTCCCAGACGTATCGCGACGGCCGCCCCGGTCCCTTATACTACCGATCGTGGCCCCCCGAGCGCACGCTGGATCCATCAGGAGTTTTTATGAAAGCCGATATGCACCCCGATTACCACCCCGTCGTTTTTGTTGACGGCGAGCACGAAATCA
>SKNI01000178.1 GCA_007120615.1 Myxococcales bacterium
ACCCACTGGTTCGGACTTCAGGACAGCATCTGGAGCGACGTCTCCGCCGTTCAGGTCTTGAGCTGGCGGATGTTGCATCGACTTCGCTCCGAAACATGGGCCCGTGACCTCCTCGACCAGGCCTACCTCGCCCCGGAAGACCTTCAGTGGGCGAAAGAGGGTCTCCAGAACGACGATGAAGATTCCATCCGAACGCTCGACAGCAACGGAACCGAACTCGAAGAGGGAGACTCCGTTACCCTGATCAAAGATCTCGACGTCAAAGGCGCGGGATTCACCGCCAAGCGCGGGACCATGGTCAAAAATATCCACCTCACCGACGACCCCGGTCACGTCGACGCTCGGGTCAACGGCATCGCCATCGTCTTGAAGACCGAATTTCTCAAAAAAGCGTAGTGTCTTACTAATCCGGACGCTCACAAAACCTAATTGCAGGCGCCGTCCCCCGGGATGCTGGTAAGACTGCCAACCGGAGCGATAAAGGAGATGCTCACCTGCCGCTCCTGGGGAATGGGCTGGCCGGCGTCGTTAAGGATGGCAAAAAACTCCCCGAGATGGGCGCCGGTGCCCCCGAAACCGCCGCGCACCCGGGAGCCACTCCGGCTCGTCGAAAAGGTTCCGTCCGCCGCGATGGTCGCCAGCATCCCAAGAGTCGGCTCATTGGTCACCGTAGCCAGGGCGTCCTCCTCGAAGTCACCGGCGCCGGCCTCACGCAAAATTCCAGCCCCTATCTCCTCGTCGGGATCCCCCATATTGACGTTGAATGTCTGGTCAATCTGGGCGGCGGCGATATGATCATAGCCGCTAACATTCATTCCCAGATGATCGACTCGAACGTCGAAGAAACACCCACAGGCGCCCACGCGAATCGTGGCGGTCTCTTCCAACTCCGTCCCCTCCACGGTGGCCGTGATATCCACCCCGCCGCGGGAATCAGCCTCAAAATATCCGCTCTCATCAATACTCCCGGAGCTCGACGACCACTGCACCTGGGCGCCTGGGTCTTCCGTCGCCGCGACCGCCTCCATTTGCAGACTCCCATCTTCGGGAATGCAGCGGTGACGAGGAACGATATCGAGGGCTTCCTCGCTTCGAATCACGACCAATTGAGCACGGGCATAGGGGTCGCACTCCGATGAACGCAGCCCAGTATTGCTGACGCTATTGAGCTTCATAAAGACCGGGAAGTCGTCCGCAGAATCGGGCAGCCTCACCGTGATTCGCTGCGGCCCATCTGTCGGGGTCTCCGTGGATATCTCTTCCAGGTCATCATGGAGCCACTCGCCTTGCTGATTCTCGGCATTCTCGATGGTGCCCTCGATGGTCATCTCCTGGCCGGGAAATCCCATTCTCTCCTGCGGATCCACCACCACCTCGATGGGATTCACATCGATATGCTCGAAAAACGCCGCGTCTTCCGGGGTTCGAGACGGAAATTGAGCGTGGCTGGGTTCGATCTTGACCGACCCAACTCCCGTCTGCGTGGGTTCATATTCTCGCATGCTCGTGGGCACGGAGCCGGGCCTGCAAAAATCACCGGCGTCATCTCCCCCTAAAAGCCCGGCTACAGCGCCCTCGTATTCGATCTCGAGCCAGGAGGTATTTAGAATCGTGATATCCGGCCAGGGACCGGTTTCGATCATACAGAGTCCGCTCTCGCCCAGAACGTGCCCGTTGACAGCGGAGAGCGCGTTCTCCGCAATCCACGTCTTGATATTGCCCCCGAGCTCCTCGATCAACTCACTGGCTGCCTTTTGAGCAAAGTCATCCAGATATCTCGTCAGGCGTTGACCCACATTGGTGGGCATCGAAAACGCCCCCTTGGGCAGCGACTTGATCGCAAAAACACTGGAGATTAGAGCATCGACAATATCCGCCGTGGCGTCCCAACCGGGAGCCTCTGCGGTAACGGAGTAGCTATCCCACCTGCCCCGTTCGGTGAAATCCTCAGCGAAATCTGTGGTCAATCCTTCCACTTGCGGGTCGACCAGATCCCGGGGATAGATATCGGTGTGAGCGTTCGTCATCAATTGATCCACCACCATCACCAGGCTGACGATGGCCGCCGCCACCGACGATGGACCGGGAATCGTACCCAACACACCCACCACCGTGGAGACACGCTCCACACGTTCCCCGTGAGCCACGGCACGGTGGGCCTTTCGCATATAATACGAGAGGTCCTGATCGTTGTTGATCTCTACCTCCAACAACCCCTCAACGGGAGAACATAGCCCCTGCTGCTGCTCGTCGACATCCTGGCGTAGCAGATCAGCCGAGCCGACAAACCCGACGGTGACCTCCGTCTCATCGACCAACTCCTGCACCACTTCTTGTCGCGCTTCCAGATTGCCCACATGACCGGATGCGGCGAGCAATGCCTCTGCAAAAATCAGGTCCTCTTCGGCGTGGTCTACGGGCAAGTCATCGGCCTGCAGGCGCGCTAACAGAGAATCGGGATTGTCGGGATGATCCAGAGACCACAGCTGTACAGCCATTGGAATCAGCACCGCTGGAATCTCATCGATATCAGCGTCAACGATGTCTTCCGGCTCATAGCCAAAGGAGCGAATCAGCGTCCGGGCCAACTCCGAAGACTCCTTAATCAGATCCTCGATGGTCCCCGGCGCCTCCGGAAGGGCTTCAATCTCCAACCCCACCGGGTCCTCACAACTCACCACCCCATCGGTAAAGAACAGCTCCATATCCCCGCCATCGATACCATCTGGATGAGGCGGCGCTGAGAAATAATAACCGTCTTCATCACGGTACACCGGAAGGAACGGGTCATCATCATCGTCACCGGTCAGCTTCAACTCGACGCCAAATCCATCGGGCTCTTCCCCCTCAAATTCAAAGTTTACGTCGATTCGTGACAAGGGTTGCCCACGATCTACCGATAACGTAACGCCCTCACACCGGAGTTCCTCTTCTTCATCGGGCTCCAGTTCAATATACTCCGCCAACTCCCCGTCGTCTTCATCGGGAGTAAACGCTCCAAAACAGCCCGAAGTCATCAAAAGAATGGTCAGAAGAACGAATAAGATAGCCGGACGACCCATCACTTTCCCTGTGTCGCAAATCATTAAATCGAGCATCTCGTAGATGTCTCCCCCCTGGTATCCGACCGGTTGGACCGCTACCTGTATAACAAATCGACACCACATCGATCAAACGCTTACCCCCAGCGGTCCAGCGACATCAATTCGCAGCATCTCCAACTCCCACCAACGGCAAATCAGCTGCCAGATTTCGTTCGTGCTGCATCCTCGCCTCCTCCGGACAAGTGAAGCGCTGAACCACCACCGAACCGTCGTGGCGATTGATGGTCATCACGCAATACTCCCCGTAGCCCACCTCCACGATATCTTCATCCCCGCTCTTTCGCCGCCGACGTCCGTTTCCTTTGCCCTTAATCTTGATACCCATAGCAATTCTCCTCTCTGAAAGTCACCTCAGTGGAAAACTTCGAGCAGAGACCCTTGCCTCCCTCACTATGTATTATCGAGATCTAAGAATGGATTTTTCGTCTTTCTTTGCTTTGCACTTCCCCTGCCGCCGTCCGGAGTACCGACCTCACCACTGATCCGACGGTAGCCGCCAATTGCCCGTGGCCATAATGATCACCGCCACCGAATCCCCGGAGGCCACCAGGTTCTGGGACCCGGGGTCGACGTAGACCGTCACCCGCATGCCCTCTCGATCGGTGGAGCTATTGCGCGGCACAGAAAGCGCCGACCAGTAGACATCAGTAGTCTTGGTACTGATACCCATCTGAACGGTGCGGTGATTTCCATGGTGTTGCTCGAAGCGAAAGGGCCACACAAAATCGAGGCGAAATCGGGGCTGACCACCACCGACGTTATGGGCCGGAATGCGAACCGTTC
>SKNI01000067.1 GCA_007120615.1 Myxococcales bacterium
TCTCCGAGCGCCGGGCTCGCCATTTTCTGACCGCATCCCGTCCCCAGAAAGCACTCCCACTTCTTTGGAACGCTGTCGAACACCGCATGCAACAGAGTGCTTATCTTCAAACGCTGGCCCTTCTGGAGGTGGTGGAAGAGTCCATCGATCGCCTCAACTACCCGAGCACCCACCGCTCACGAGCCCGACTGGCCATCCACCGAGCGGAAGCCCTTCGCTTTCGCGGCGACGTGGACCGGGCCGGCGTGCTTCTCGATGGGGTTTTGCACTGGCCAACTTCACTGCCTGATGAATTACGAGCCAATGCCCACCGGGTGATGGCGAGCCTCTCCCATCTCTCGGGAGGATTTGACGCGGCGCTTTACCATTACGACCAGGCCCACCACTATTTCTCCACCGAGGGCGATCAACGGGGACTGGCCCGTTCGCTTCACGGAAAGGGCTGGATTTATGCCCTCACCGGACAGCTCAACTCCGCCCGAGCGGCCTTTCTCAACGGCTATGAAGAGGCACAACTGGCATGCGAATATCAAGAATCCGGCTGGTGCATTCTCGGCGTCGCAGAGACCTTTTTATACGAAGAAAATCACATCGGCGCCTCCCACGCCCAGAGTGCCCTGGAACTCTTCGAATCCACGGGATGCCGAAGTGGAATGGCGTTGGCTTATCGATCTCTCGGTGATTTTGCCCGCCACCGCGGGGACCTCGACCTGGCACGAGACCAGTACCGAAAAGCCCACCACTTCGCTCGCACTACGGGACATATCCTCGCCAGCGTCGCCTCCTCCCTCATCGCCCTCTGCGATCTGGCCGAAGGTGACTTTGATTCGGCTCACTCTCGTTTCTCCGAATTAGCCGGAGTTGCTCCAGAGAAGCTCTTCCTGCTCTACCGCTGGCTCGCACCGCTGGGACTCCTCTCCATCGCCGCTCACCGAAACGAGATGCCCCGTGTCGACGAGCTGCTCGAAGAGCTTTATGAATCGATTCAGGTTCAAGTTCCCCTGGCCTCCGATATGCGCTCCCTTATCGAAGCAGCCGCCGACTCTTGCGCGACTCATAACCAACAACAACGCGCCCAGTCGATCCGTGCTCTCCTGCAGTTTTTTCCAATCCCGTCGCCGTGAGCCTGCGGTGCATGGCATCCAACCACTTTACTTTCGATCACCTCAGATGTAACTTTCTCTTACCTTTCTGGCTTCCCCGTCTCGCCGACGTAAAGAGAATCTTATGAATTTCCCGGTAGTTTCACGTCCCTCGTTCTGGATTCTTCTATTGGTCGTCTTTGTCCTGACCGCGTGCAATGACGACGATCCCCTCGTCATTCGAAACGACGCGGGCAGCGATGACGAATTCGACATCCAGGAGGAACGAGACATCACGGAAGAGCCCGACGTCGAGGAAGACACCGGCGAAGAAGACGCCTATGGTGAAGGCTGCATCGACGACGCCGAATGCGACAGCGGCGTCTGCGATATCGACAGCGGAGAGTGTCTCGACCCCTCCTGTGATGACGGAGTGCAAAACGGTGACGAGACCGACGTCGATTGCGGCGGGCCCGACTGTGCATCCTGCGACTCCGGCAGTGATTGCAACGAAGCCAGCGATTGCGCATCGGGAATCTGCGCCGAAGGGACCTGTGCAAATCCTTCCTGTGACGATGGCATTCAAAACCGAGACGAGACCGACGTCGATTGCGGCGGAGGCATCTGCGACAGCTGCGCCGACGGCCTCAATTGCATCGCAAACCGCGACTGTAACTCCGGAGTTTGTGACCAATCCACCCAGACCTGCGCTGCGCCCACTTGTGATGATGGGGTTCGAAATGCCGATGAGACCGGTGTCGACTGCGGCGGACCCAACTGCGACGCCTGTGAAAACGGCCAGGGCTGCGCCGATGATTCAGACTGCACCAGCAGCGTCTGCGACGAAGATGCATCGGTCTGCGTCGCCGGCAGCTGCACCGACGGAGTTCAAAACGATCAGGAGACCGACGTCGACTGCGGCGGACCCGACTGCTCCCCGTGCGCCACGGGCCGCTCCTGCTCCGAGGGTAGCGATTGTCTGACCGGGTATTGCGACTCCGGAACCTGCGGCTACGCCCCGGACTGCCTCTCCATCCTCGGCGCCGACCCCGGCGCCGACGACGGTGTCTATACCATCGACCCCGACGGCCTGGCCGGCTCGATTGCTCCCTTTCAGGTCTACTGCGATATGACCCGGGCCGGCGGCGGCTGGCAGCTGATCTCGGTTGTCCAAAATGGGGATCCTCAGGTGATGGTGGCCAATAATTTCTGCATCGACGAGTCCACTTCCACTGCCTGCAAAGGCCGAATCCATTCCGAGCAAATCAGCACCGACGCCGAAGTCTTGGTCCTCGATGAAGGCAGTAACGACTGGCTCATCTACGAGGGGTTTTCTGCCACCGAGGACAGCGCCCTTCGCTATCTCAGCCGCGAACTCACCCTGACCGCCAGCTCAGACTGCAACGATTCCGACAATGTCTGCAGTGATCAAACTCGCGATCCCGACCTCACCATCAAAGAAACCTCGGGCTTTCAGGTCCTCTACGACGGACCTCTGAGCCAGTGGTGGCGCTACGGCGGGTGGTGGATCGGAGCCGCTCCCAACGCCGGATCCAGCTCCCCATCCGGTCGGATCCACGCCACCTCTTATAATGAGTCCCATGATATCCGACGTCGGACCTTCCCTCAGCAATCCACCATCCAACAGGCCAACGGCCATCAATCGATCTGGTATCGCCAAAACTCCTGTGACGACGGAGTCCTCAACGGAAATGAAACCGACGTCGACTGCGGCGGAGTCTGCGGAAGCTGCGACACCGGGCAACAATGCGTCGCCGGCTCCGATTGCAAAAGCGGCATCTGCGACGGCGGAACCTGCGGCGATGTCCAACAAGACTGCGCTTCCATCCGACAGGCATCTCCCTCCACTCCCAGCGGCACCTACACCATCAATCCCTCTGGCGTTGGCTCCGACGACCCCTTCGACGTCTACTGCAATATGGCCGTCGACGGAGGCGGTTGGAACCTGGCCTTTGCCACCCGTGAATTCATGGCCACCCGCGACGATCCCGGTGTAAGCTGGCAAGACTTCGACAATCGCTCCATCGGTGACTTCTACAATCCCGAGATGATCATGGAAGGTCACGCCGTTCCGGACACCGCCGATGACGTCCTCTGGATGTGCGACCCCAACGGCGACCCTTCTCAGATCCGTTGGTGGAGCACCGATATGCCCGACCAACTCGTCGATAACACCCATAATGTCGGCGGATTTTCCGTGACCACCTCCGCCAAATCTCCCAACGCCTCCATGACCCCCGATACCTACGTCGAGGGATCTACCGATTATCCGGAGAATTATTATTTCTTTATCACCCAGGGAGGTAGCAACGCCTGCAACTCCTCCAATGTCGGCGTCTGGGGTGGTAATTGTTTCCAACAAGAGTGCGACAGCTCTTCGGGGCAGTGCAATCAACACCGCCGATGCGACGGCATCGAAACCAACGGAAACGGTCGATTCTGGCTCTTCTGGCGCTGACCATTGACAACCATTGAACCCCCACGTGATTTTTGCGAAGCTGTCTGACGCTGCCTGTTCACCTCGCCAACACCCGAGTTTTGTATGCTTGGTCCCTTCGAAGTCACTGAACTCATCGGCGAGGGAGGAATGGGCAAGGTCTGGAAAGGCCATCACCACCTCAACGGTAAACCGGTCGCCCTCAAAGTGCTCCTGGGGCGCTTTACCTCACAGCGAAAATACCTGGAGGGTTTTCACCGAGAGGTCCGGGCCACCGCCCGCCTCGATCATCCCGGCATCGTCCAGGTCTTCGACTACGGTGTAGTCTCTTCGGCGGCCGCTCAA
>SKNI01000288.1 GCA_007120615.1 Myxococcales bacterium
GCTACCAGATCGCGGCGGCCACCGATACCGAAGCGGATCGGCCCGTGGTCATTCGGGCGATCCTCTATGACGATGAGGAGACCTCGGAGGGGATCGAGATGCGTCGTCGGGCTCTTCGGCGGGAGTGGGAGTTTCTGCAAACCATGGTAGATGGCGCGCTCACTCCCGCGCCCATCGATTGGGTGGAGGTCGAAGACAGCCCTGTCGACGAGCCGCCGGAGCCACTGATAATCTGTGAGCGGATCGACGGAGCGAGTCTCTACGAATGGATCGGTGAGCATCATCCCCGGGGAGTAGAGCCCAAAAAGGTGTTGGAGTTCGCTGCGCAACTCAATCAATTTCTAGTCGAAGTTCATCTCAATAAGTGGCTCTGGCGAGATTTTGACCCCCGGCGCTTTGCCATCGATGAGAGTGGCCAACTTCGGGCACGCTCCGTCGGTCGGATCGTCAAGATGGGAGAGCGCCTCGATCCATTTCAGACCGAGATCAACGAGGCCTACGTGGGTCCCGAGATCCGAGATGAGATGACCGGTCAGATGCAGCGGCCCGCTGCCGATTTCTACGGCCTGGGTGCATTGCTGAGCTTCTTGTTGACCGGTGAAGAGCCTCGAGAGCGAACGGAGAGTCCCCTCGCCTTTACGGCTTTTGAGAGGCTTCAAGAGTGGGAAGAGCCGGGCATGGAGCTATTGGTCGCGCGCCTCTTGCAGCCCCTTGCAAAAAAGAGGGTCGCCCGGGGCGAAAGACTTCAGAAATATCTGACCATCGAAACCCTGCCGACCAGAGAGTCGAAGGGATTTGAGATGACCATGCTTCCGGCGCCCTGGCTGGGGCTGGAGATGGAGAACCCCGGTGAAAACCGGGGGTTGCGAAGTAAATTATCGGCAGGGCCGCTGGTGAGCGTTGCCCGAGAAGCGCCGGTTGAAGCGCCGATAGAGAAAGAGGCTGCGGAGTCGGAGGCCCGGTGGACATTGAACTGGCCGCTGATCATCGGCCTGGCAATTTTTGTGGGCGCGGCGATGCTGATCTCTCAGATCACCGCCGGCTAATATCAACTCAGGCTTCGACTTTTTCTCCTTCCTCTCCTTCTTCTGGCTCTTCCTCGGTAGATTCGCCGCGGCAGAAGATCAGGGATTCGCCGTCTTCGGCGACCTGAACGTCGACGTGATCGCCGGGCTCGAACTTTCCTTCCAGGATCTCTACGGCCAGGGGATCCTGGATATAGGAGGCGATGGCCCGTCGAAGAGGGCGGGCGCCGTATTCGGGCTCGTATCCGGCTTCGGTCAAAAAGTCCTTGGCTTCGTCGGAGATCTCGATCGTCATTCGCTGTTCCCGAAGCATGGCTCGAAGTCGCTTCTTCTGAATGTCCACGATAAGACGGATGGAGTCCTTGCCGAGAGCGTTAAACGCGATGGGAGCGTCGAGCCGATTTAAGAACTCCGGTCGGAAATGGTCGCGCAAGATCAGATTGATCTCGTCGGTCATCTCCTCGTGGCTGACCTGCCCGCTCAAGTCCATGATTCGGCGGCTGCCGACGTTGGAAGTGAGGATGACCAGGGTGTTGGTAAAGTCGACGCGGCGGCCCTGGCTGTCTGTGAGGCGGCCCTCGTCCATCAATTGTAGAAGGATGTTGAAGACATCGGGGTGAGCTTTCTCGGCCTCGTCGAAGAGGACGACGCTATAGGGCTTCAGACGCACGGCTTCGGTGAGGATTCCGCCCTGTTCGCTGCCCACATATCCGCGAGCGGAGCCGATCAGGGTGTTGACCTTGGACTGCTCCATATATTCGGACATATCGATTCGGACCAGCGAGTCCTCGCTGTCGAAGAGAAACTCCGAGAGGGCTTTGGCGAGTTCCGTCTTGCCGACGCCTGTGGGCCCGACGAACATGAAGTTTCCGATGGGGCGGTTGGGGTCCTGTAGTCCGGCGCGAGAGCGCCAGATGGCCCGGGTGATCGTCTCAATGGCGTTGTCCTGGCCGACGACTCGTTGGCCGAGGCGCTCGGGCATATTGAGCAGCTTTTCCCGTTCCGATTCCAGCATTTTACTGACGGGAATACCGGTCCAGTCGGCGATGACGGCGCCGACGTCATTGGCGTCGACGTAATCTTTGAGGAGTCGCTCTTCTTCGTGAAGGCGGTCCATTCGCTCCTGAGCGGCGGCCACTTTCTTTTCAATCTTGGGGAGCACGCTATATCGGATCTCGGCGGCCCGACCCAATTCACCGGCCCGTTGGGCTTCCTGGACCTCCTTATTGGTGGCCTCCAATTCCTCTTTGTGCTTGGTGATCTCGTCGAGGACCTCTTTTTCGGTTTCCCAGCGCAGTTGCAAGCGCTCCGACTCTTCACGAAGACTCTCGATGGAGTTTTCCAACCCCTGGCGAGCTTCCACGGTTTCCGGATCGGTGACGTCGATGATGGCCTGACGCTCGACCTCCAGGTTGTGGAGTCGTCGCTCCAGGGCGTCGAGCTCGGTGGGCTTGGAGTCGATCTCCACCCGAAGACGGCTGGCGGCTTCGTCGATGGCGTCGATGGCCTTGTCGGGAAGGTAGCGGTCTTGAACGTAGCGGTCGGTCATCTGGGCGGCAGCGACGACTGCGCTGTCGGCGATCTGGACGCCGTGGTGAATCTCAAAGACCTGTTTGATTCCTCGCAACACCGAGACGCATTCGTCCACCGAGAGCTCTTCGACGTGAATGGACTGAAAACGGCGCTCCAGAGCGGGGTCGGCTTCGATATTCTGGCGATAATTATCCACCGTGCTCGATCCAATGCAGGTGACTTCGCCGCGGGCCAGGGCGGGCTTGATCATGCTGGAGGCGTTGGAGGAGTCGCCGCCGGAGCCCACGATCTGGTGGATCTCGTCGATGAAGAGAATGATTCGCCCCTCGCTCTGGGCGACCTCCTGCATGACGGTCTTGATGCGCTCTTCGAATTGGCCGCGGAGGCTGGTGCCGGCGACCAGAGCGCCCAGATCAAGGCGCATCAGGCGTTTGCCCTGCAGTCCGATGGGAACGTCCCCTTCCACCAGACGATGAGCCAGAGCGTGGACGATGGACGTTCGGCCCACGCCGGGATGTCCCAGAAGCACGGGGTTATTCTTGGTTCTACGGGTTAGAACCTGGATGACCCGGCGGATCTCGGCGTCCCGGCCGATGACCGGATCGAGCTCGTCGTTCTCGGCCATCGCCGTGATGTCCTGGGCGTATTTGCTCAAGATATCCGAGGCTTCGCCCTCGTCGGTGGGGGAGGTGATCTTTTTACCCTTTCGCACATCACCGATGGAGCCGCCCAGAGCCTTGGGGGTTGCGCCGGCGTCGTTGAGGAGCTTTCCGGCGTAGGTGCTGGTCTGTCGGGAGAAGGCCAGCAGTAGATGCTCGGTGCTGCTGAATTGGTCGCCGGCCTTTTTGGCCAGGCGGTCGGCTTCTTGAAGTGCCTCCAGAAGAGGCTTGGCCACAAATACTTCGCTGCCCGAGCGATAAGTACGGGGCAGAAGCTCCAACTCGTCGATGAGCTTTCGACCCATGGGCCGGTGATCGATATCCAATTTATCCAGGATCGTTCGGGCTACGCCTTCGTCTTGCTCCAGAAGAGCCAGCAGGACGTGCTCGATATCGACATGCTTATGTCGAAATTTTCGGGCCAATGCCTGTGCTCTCTCGAGGGCCTGACGTGCTTTTTGGGTGAACCGGGAAAGATCGAATTTTTGAGGCATGAGGAGAACTCGCAACCAGAGTAGTCAGAATAAGGCTCAATCACATGTATTTGCTCGCCACAATCTGGCGCGCCCGGGCTTCTGTGTCAACGGGCCAGCGAAGGTTGGGCCCGATCCAGGCCCGGTCTTCGGTACTCGGAGCGCGGACGTCCTCGTCCGCAATGAAGAAAA
>SKNI01000328.1 GCA_007120615.1 Myxococcales bacterium
ACCGAGACGTTCGTGGGTTCAGCCACGGCTGCATTCGAGTTCAGGACCCGATGAAACTCTCCGAGGTCCTTCTTGAATTGGGTGGAATTGAGGGCACCAATATCAACCAGATCCTGGCTGATGAGGACTATCTACCCATCTTTTTGGAGCGGCAGATTCCGGTATTTTTGGAGTATTATACGGTCCGAGTCGACGACGAGGGGCGAGCCAACTTCCTGGCCGATATCTACGGCTACGACGCCGAAATTCTCTCCGACGACACCTGATCGGGACCCTGTAATCGGTATGGCCAAAGTCAAAAAAGAGCGAATCGATCGCCTTCTGGTGGAGCGCGAGCTTGTGGAATCCCGCGCTCGCGCCAAGGCTCGGCTGATGGCCGGTGACGTCTTCGTCGACGGCCAGCGGGTCGACAAGGCGGGCACCCGAGTCAGCGTGGAATCCTCCATCGAGATGCGCGGCGATGAGATGCCTTTTGTCTCTCGAGGGGGGCTGAAATTGGACAGCGCTCTGGAGCAATTTGATCTGGAGGTCAACGATCGCATCGCCATCGACGTGGGGGCCTCCACCGGCGGTTTCACCGATTGCCTGCTGCAGCGAGGAGTTAAGAAGGTCTACGCCGTGGATGTGGGCTACGGTCAACTGGCCTGGCGACTTCGACAGGACGAGCGCGTCGTGGTTCTGGAGCGCGAGAATATTCGCCATTTGCCGCAGGAATCCGTCGAAGAGTTATGCTCCCTGGCGGTGATCGACTGCTCCTTTATCTCCCTGGATCTGGTGCTTCCCAACACCCTTCGGTTTCTCACTGAGGAGGCCGACGTGGTGGCGCTCATCAAGCCCCAATTCGAGGTGGGTCGAGAGCGTCTGGGGAAAGGGGGCGTCGTTCGCGATCAGGACGCCCGCCGGGAGGCCATCGACGAGATCATTGAGAGCGCCGATGCCCTGGGCCTTCGGTTCGTCGACGGGATCGATTGTCCGGTCCACGGCCCGGCCGGCAATGTGGAGTATCTGGCCTGGTTTTCTCGCGAGAGCTCACCTCCAGATCCCGTCGGCTGAATAGGGCGAGCCCTTCTTGGTGAAGAATTCCCCGTCCAGATATCGATAGCCTTTGTCCATCTCGGCGATGGCTTTCATCTGCTCGTCGGTCAACGACAACTCGAGAGAGGCCAAATTCTCTTCGATGCGCCCCGGATTTACCGATTTCGGGATGACCACGGTGCCTCGCTCAACGGCCCATTTGATAAGAATTTGCGCCGCCGAGGCATCCAACTCTTCGGCGATCTCGCAGATGATGGGATGCTCCAGAAGGGCGGGCTCGTCGTCCTTTCTATGCTCTCGATCCGTGGAGCCCAGCGGTGAATAAGCGGTGAGAACGATATCGCGGTTCGAGCAGAACTCCAAAAGATCTCGTTGCTGAAGGTGGGGGTGGCTTTCGACCTGGTTGACCGCCGGCGCCTCGCCGACACCGGTCAATAATTCGATGCGCTCGGGGCCCATATTGGAGACGCCGATCTGAGCTGTGAGCCCCGCTTTTTTGACCTCGATCATGGCCTCCCAGGTTTTCTCCAGGGGCGCCTCTTTCAGGGTAAGCCAGTCTTCGGGCCCGGCGGGAAAGCCTACTCCGGGCCGAAATGCGATGGGCCAATGAATCAGATAGAGGTCGATAAAATCCAACCGGAGGTCGGCCAGGGTCTGCTCCAGCGCCGGTCGGACGTCATCGAAGAGATGGGCGTTATTCCACAGCTTTGAGGTCACCCAGAGCTCGTCTCGGGTGATGACTCCGGCGTTGAGAGAGTCTTCGATGGCCTGGCCGACTTCATTTTCGTTGCCATAGACCGCAGCGCAGTCGATATGTCGATACCCCGCACTCAGGGCCACTTTGACGGCATCGTAGACCTCGCCGGGTTTGGATTTCCAGGTCCCCAACCCGAAGGCGGGCATCTCGGTTTTATCGCGAAGGGATAGAGTCGGCTGGGAGGTCATAAGGGGCTCCTTGGTGGGCATGCACGAGAGACGAAGGTCAGCAGACAACTATCATATATGCTTGGTCATAAGAAGAAGCAGGAGCGCGGACGTCCCCGTCCGCATTGACCCAAAAGCGCTTTTTATCTGAAAAGGACGGGGACGTCCGCACTCCGGGTACCTTGCGCGAGGTATGAAATTGGAATCTAATCGGTCCGCAGAATAATCACAGCAAAAGGTGAGTAGAATGGCCGATCGCGATCAAAAGAATGCGGAGTTCGAAAAATTTCAGTCTCATCTTGAGACCTTGGGAATCGGCGCAACAACTCTGGAGATCGGGACCACTCAGACCCTGCGCTCGGAGCCCGCGGCCACGGATCAACCTTCGGGCTTTAGATTTCTTCGCCAACTTCATACGAGGCGCCAAAATCAGGCCAAAACAGGGGACAAAAATAGCGCCGTCGATCTTATCCTCTTCGAAAAACTCGCCGAAGGAGGAATGGGGGTGGTGACCCTGGCAAGCCAGTATTCTCTGGATCGAGAGGTGGCCGTAAAGACGACCAAAGAACAGGAGAACGCTCATAGTCGGGCGGCTGAGATGCTGCTTAAAGAGGCCTATATTACGGGATATCTGGAGCATCCCAATATCATTCCCATCTACACGATTGGACGTGATTTCCGGGGGGAACCGTTGATCGTGATGAAGGTCGTGGAGGGACATTCCTGGCTCGATCTTCTGGAGGCCGATGGGCCGGGGGAAGTGAATCTGGCAGAACATATTGGAATCCTGATTCAGGTCTGCAACGCCATGCGCTTTGCCCACAGTCGTGGCATCGTTCATCTCGATATCAAACCGGAAAACGTGATGATCGGCCAATTCGGGGAGGTCTATCTTCTGGACTGGGGGGTGGCGCTTAGCCTGACCACGGAGAAGCCTCTTCTTCCCCATCGAGATAAGGCAACCGGACTCCGGGGCACTCCCTGCTATATGGCTCCGGAGATGGCCCTGCAGCAGACCGGGGCGATTGATGAGCGCACTGATGTCTACCTTCTGGGGGCCACGCTTCATCATATTTTGACCGGAGAGCCTCGTCACCGAGGTCAACTTGCGTTGCAGGTTTTATTCGCCGCTTCCCGCTCGGAGCCGGTGGATTATGACTCCACGGTCCCCGAGGAGCTGGCAGCCGTCGCCAATAAAGCCTGTCATCAGGACCCGGCGCAGCGCTATGAATCGGTGGAGTCATTCAGCGAGGCACTTTCCGATTTTCTACGTCACCGAGAGTCGATCGCGCTTAGCACCTCGGCCTATGAGAAGTGTCTCCAGCTCCGTGAGTTGGTCGGGGCGTCACCGGTGGACTCCCCGGCGATCCATGACACCTACGGGGAGTGCCGATTTGGATTTCACCAGGCGTTGAGGATCTGGAGTGAAAATGACCAGGCTCTGCAGGGGCTTGAGAAAACACTGGCCACGATGGCCGATTATTATATTCGCCAATCGAATCTGGAGGGAGCGACAGGGTGTATCAATGAGCTCTCGGAACCCGGCCCAGAGCTTCTGGAGAAGCTCGAGGAGCTGGCGGTTCGCGAGGAAGAGCACCAGAGAGATTTTCAGCGGCTCAAGCGTCTGGAGAGTAATCTCGATCTACAAGCCGCGATGACTTCGCGCAGCGCCATGATGGTCATCAGCGGACTGATCTGGACGGCCACCACCACCTATGCGGCCTTTATGGCCGAAGCGATGACCTATCAAGAGGAACTTCACCGGCTCTTCGTCGCTGGGATTCGGAATGTGGCAATCGTGGTGGTGGCGGTCTTTCTTTTTCGAAAGCGAATTCTCACCAATCTGGCCAATCGTCGACTGATCCACCTGTTGGTTATAACGTTCGTAATCCTGGCGGTGTTGCGGTGGAGCGTCTGGTAT
>SKNI01000589.1 GCA_007120615.1 Myxococcales bacterium
CCGTGGGCGTTGCTTCCCAGGTCAATTCGCGACAGCTTCCCGTCAAGCCCGAGCGCCAGAAGATCTGGAGCATCTCCCACCAATCGAGCCTCGGAGATAACCTCCACCGAAAGCGGCCAGCGCACCGACTCTTCACCGTCGAGCAAGACCGGTCGATAGCGAAGCGGCCCGTCGGCTCGGTCCGGGACCTCCAGCGGCTCACCCACCACTCGCCAGGAGCCGCTGATCGCCAGAACGTCATACTCCTCAAACTCACCTGCCGCTGCGGGCTCAACGACGGTCGACTCGACCACCGCCTCATCTTCGGCCGCCGCGGCCTCTGCCTCTTCAGAAGTGCGGTCGCAGCCCACCAATCCCACGCTCACCAGAGCGATGAGCAACGCCGGAGTCCAGCGAAAAAACGTCTTTCGACGCCACAACAAACCGAGCCCCAGCACAATGAACCACAACCCGCCGCCTGGCTCCTCGGAAGGAATGGCCGCGCAACTCGATGTCGATGCTCGATTCATATTGTCTCCACTTGAATCACCGGTATCCGGTGAAATACCCACATCATATCCATCGGCGTCATCGTCCGGATCGTAATCGCCGTCCCAATCACCGTCCGAGTCGGGATCGCCGGGCTCGTCATCGGGCTCCTCTTCTTCTACGCACCAATCCGCCCGACAATCCCCCTGTCCCATCCGAATCGTGCTGTAGTATTTTCGCGCCGTCCATCCTCCCCCGTCGGTAAATTGATTGAAGCGGGGATAGGCCTCAAAATCTCCGTCGGTGTACTGCTCACAGGTCAATCCCTCGTCGGAACGACCACAGAGCGCTCCTCGCTCATCGTCATCGATATTGGTGATAAAAAGCGGTCCATGCGACGACCTCGCATCCCAGCCATTGGCGTTGGACCACTCCGGGCCGTCCCAGCGAGTGACCTCATCACCATCGACTCGAAAACAGAGCATCCGAGCATTGGCCCGAATGCAAAGATCATCGGAGCCATCTCCGGTGACGTCCCCGACGCGAAGCGTGGCGTAATTGGTGGGGTCAGCCCAGCCGCTGTCGTTGGAGAGACCGGCGAGTCGCAGCCGGGGGCCAAATTCCCCGTCTTCGAATCGCTGACAGAAGAGCTGGGTGGAGTTTCTCGCACAGAGCGCCGCCTTACCGTTGCCGTCGATATCGGCCAGTCGAATCGACGGCCAGAAGATAATATTGCCCCACCCGTTGGAGTCGGTCATGGTCGGCTCGGTCACCAGCGGTTCAAAGCCTTCGCCCGTGGATCGATGGCACTCATATCCATCGGGCGTCCTCATACAGACGTCATCCTTCCCGTCACCGTCGATATCGGCCACTCGAATCGTTCCATAATACCGGGCCCGGTTGAAGCCGTTGGCGTTGGACCACTCGGGACCATCGATCCGGGGGCCAAAACCATCCTCCAGGGACAGGTGACAGCGCCACCCGGCAGCCCCGCGGGCACAGACGTCGTGGCGGCCGTTGCCGTTGAGGTCAGCCAGGCGAATCGTCGTATAATATTGCGGTCGATTCCAGCTACCCTCGTCGCTCCAATTTACGGTGTCGAACTCTTCAAATCCGTCGCCCGTGGAAAGCCAGCAGGTAAATCCACCGGGATGGCGCGCGCAGACATCAGCCCGTCCATCTCCGTCGATATCTCCCATTCGAATCGTCGAATAATATTCCGGCGAACCCCAGCCGTCAGCCTCGGCCATCATCGTCGTGGAGATGGCCTCGCTCCATCCATCGCCGGTGGGCCCGAAGCAGCGAAACCCCGCGGCAAAGCGGGCGCAGATATTTTGCAATCCGTCGCCCGTCACGTCTGTTGAAACCGGTTGCGTATAAGAATGCGGAGCTTCGTGGAGCAGATCGAGCTCACAGACCTCACCGCTGTCTACGGTCCCATCGCAATTATTATCGGTCCCGTCACAAACTTCAGTGGACGGCTCACATCCGCAGGAGGCGCCCGGAGCCTGACCGTAGGAGTTCTGATTTCGCCAGGCCCCCGGAGATGAATTGCAGGACCCCGAATAAACATCGGTCGAAGAGCCCCCACCGGGCCGCCAGCCGAGATGTAGATGGGGTCCGGTAGAACTTCCGGAACTGGCCGACTGCCCGAGCAATTGTCCGCAACTGACGGACTGCCCGGTGCTCACGGCCATGTGATCGCGGCGCATATGGCAATAGATCGTCAGATCTCCGTCGGCGTGACGAATCTGAACGTAATTTCCACACCGTCCCCCGCAGGTATTTCCAAGAGAACCGTAGTTAGCGCAGCTATTATTGACCGCCGTCACCGTTCCGTCGGCCCCGGCCAATACGTTGGTCCCAAGAGAGAGTGGAAAATCACTGCCCGTATGCCCGTTATAACAAATCGACCCGCACTCGTGATCGGAGCAGCCCGAGGTCCCCGGAGCGTTATCATATCCGTAGCTCACCGCATGAGCCGCCTCATAGGGCCGTCGCAGCTCCACGGCTTGTGCGTCCAACATCACAAATACACCGGCAAATACGATCAAAATCGACAATATTTTTTTCATGCCGCGATCCTCTCGATAGACACTTCCGCAATCATTCACTCGCACTAATATCCTACAAAATATCACACCACCCTCCCAATAAATAGATCGCTCGTGCTCGTGCCCCTTTTTATGCTCGCCCCCCGACCACCCGGCACCTCCTAACAGCTCCCCCTTATCCCTTCCTCTGCGTCTCTGCGCCCCTCCGCCCCTCTGCGATTTCCATTGCCCTTGACCTTCCTCTCCCCACCCCTCCTCCCCTCACAGCGAGAGATGTTTGAACACCCGTTCCGGAATTCCCTTGATCACCGTCATGATCCCCTGCCAGAACCGGGGATAATAGAACGAGTCCACCCCCTGCTCTTGAGCGTCGACGATTGCCGCCCCCACTTGCTCTGGGGAGGCGATGGGGATTCCGGTTTCCATCCCGAAGGTCATGCGGGTGTCCACAAAACCGAGCTTAACGGTCATCACGTGGACGCCCTTGTCGGCCAGCCGGTTTCGTAGCCCCTGAAGATAGAGCGTCCAGGCTCCTTTGGCGCTGCCGTAAAAATAATTCGACGCCCGGCCTCGGTCTCCCGCCACCGATGAGATTCCGATGATGGTTCCCCGGCCGCGTTCGGCCATCTTTTTGGCGAGTAACTCACTGAGGCTGGCGGCCCCGGTATAATTTACGTCGATGACCTTTCTGGCCTGCTCGAAGTCGTCCTGTGACTGCTCCTGATCGCCCATAAATCCGAACGCAAATAGAGCGACATCCACAGGCCCGACCCTCTTTTCGACCTCGTCGATAAATTGCCCGTGTCCATCGAAATCACAGGCGTCAAACGCCATGGCCACAGCTTCGACGTTATAGCGCACCTCCAGATCGGCGCTGATTCGCTCCGCCTCCTCAAGGTCCCGGGCTGCCATACAGAGAGTGCGACCGGCGCGGGCGTATTCTTCGGCCACGGCGCGGGCAATGGGCGAAGTAGCTCCGAGGATGAGTACGGCCATGGGTAATTCCTGAACAAAGTAATAAGCGTTTTTAACTATTCGGAGCCTACGAGACGAGACCCAGACGTTTCCCGAGATCCGATTGGAAAGCACCACCCGGGTCCCACTCGTCGCGCACCGCCTTCCAGGCTTCCCACCGGGGGTACATCTTTCGAAAGTTATCCCGGCTGAGGCGGGCATCTTTCCCGAGATATACCCTTCCACCGGCGGCCACCACGATCTCGTCGAGTCGATCCATCAGGGCCAGCAGGTCGCTTCCGTAGTTTGGAAAATCAAGGGCCAGCGTGGTCCCTGCGCAGGGAAACGAAAGCCCGCCGTGATCGCGGTCACCGAACTCCTTGATCACCGCCAG
>SKNI01000752.1 GCA_007120615.1 Myxococcales bacterium
CGATGGCCAATTGCTCTGCGTCCAGAAGGTGAGTCTCCCCGTCGATCTGGACCTCACAGAACTCCGGATGGATCGCCTCTCCCGACAGCAGACGGTCGGTGATCCCGAGCCCGGAGTGAATGCTTATAATATGGCGCAATAGCCACAGATCCGTGGGCGCCGTGATCGCCGCCGTCTGCACAATCTGACGTGCGACCCGACAGGCCCTCTCTACATTGGTCCGCTCCTCATCGGTGGCGTCCTCCTCCTGAACCGCTCTCGCCACAACCTTCTGGGCATCTAATATCCGCTGGCCCATCCCAAAGAGGTAGGGAATCTTATCTCGAAAGCATTCGAAGGTGCGCCGCTCAAAATAGGGATATCCCGCGCTCGTCATCCCCGTAGGACGGGTCAACAACCACACCAGTCTCTCGCATAATGGGTCGCTGGAGATACTTTGAACCTCCGCCAGTTTTTCGTGTACCGTTCTCATCGTTCGCCTGATTGTAAAGAGTGATGAGCTTACAACGAACAATGCCTCAGCGACTGCCAGGGAGAGTCACCATCGATGCACCCTTGATCGCAATCACTGTCGTGCAAACATGGAGTTACACATATATCGCTGCCCCCGGTACCGGCCGGAAAACAGGTCAATCCCGTGGGACATCCATCCTGATGCAGCGATGCCCTGTCACAGGACGATCCTTCTGATTTTCCACTGGAGCCACCGTTGTTGAGACACCGAAAATTCGGCGCACACGTATCGGCGGGGAACGCCGGATCCGCCACACAACGCTCACCTCCAGGGCAACTTCCCTGGAAGGGAGAGCAGCGCGGGGAACAAAATCCCAGACCCTCCAACTCGTCGTCGAAGGGGTTGGTACAGATCTCGTCGGCCTCACAGCCCTCATTGGTCTCCCGAAGGCATAATTTCGAGCAGATCCTCGCCCGAGGATCGGGATTGTCCCAGGCCACACAAAAGAGCCCCTCTCCGCACTCGGAGCCCTGGCTGCACTCCTCTCCCAGCACCGATTCCCCGATTTCTGTATCCGGCTGGCACCGAGGCTCAAAATGAGAGGGTACTCCTCCACTGAGCACCAGTTGCAACGTGCAGAATTCCCCTTCCTCACAATCCGATTCTTCGGCGAATAGATCACAGCTGCCCTGGGGGGTGCCCTGACTTTGCTGGCAGACAAATTCCTCGCAATCTCCCTCCACGCAGGCCTCGGTGGGTCCGCATCGTTTCTCACATTCGCCGCAATGCTCCGAATTGCTCTGCAGATCGATCTCATCACAGAGACCGGGAGGACTGACGCATTGATTTTCCTGACAGGACTCCGCACCGCTGCAAGCACCACAGTCGACCTCGCGCTCGTTTTCACAGCGATCGATGAGGGTTTCCGTCCCGCACTCCAACTCCCGCTCTTCGCATAACTCCTGAGAACTCTCCGGCTCACAGACACAGGCATTTTGCTGACAGACCGTGCCGTCGCCGCAGTCATCGGAACAACTGATCAGCCCTAGACAACCGTCAGACTTCTCACCACATTCACCGGCATCGCATTCAGTGGCAGGCTCACAATCACCTTCGGCACATTGATTATTCTGACAACTAAACCCGTCATCGCAAGGGTCGGATTGGCCTTCGCTGCAATCGACAAGATCGCCGCAGGGACCGGCGACAAACCCACATTTATCCTCGCAATCCACCGCACAGGCTTCGCAGATCCCTGCATTGGAGCAGCCGAATTCCTCGTCACATCCTCCACAATCGACGGTGCGCATCTCACCACACCGGTCTTCGAGGGAGAGCAGGCCGCAGGCATCGACATTGAATTCTTCGCATAATTGCTCTCTATTCTGCCCCTCACATATGCACTCCCCGTTGGACACCACTTCCCCCTCCGAACAGGAGATCTCACCATTGCCGCTATCTGCATCTTGAGCATCGTCAAACAGAGCGTCTTCTTCTCCAATATTGAACCCCGGCGCATCGAGAGCGTCCGTATCATATTGAAAATTACACCCCACCATCAGCGCCGCCCCCATAACGATGACGATCGCCAGCGTCCGCAGATGCCCTCTTCCTTGATCTCCTTTATTGCTTGCGATTGAAAATCCCATCAAAAGCGTCCGTTCAATTGTAGAAAGCCGCTCCCCGTCTCCGGTGCGATATGGGGAATCAGTTGTACTTCAGAGGGCGCCGACGAGCTTGACCTGCGTCCCAAAATAAAGAACGTCACCCCGAGAACTGCCAGGCCCGCCCCCGAATACAGCGCGATCTCGCCGTTTCTGATATCCCGGTCGATTTCCTCACGGAGTCGGAAAAACTCCTCGTCCACAGTAGTGGTTTCGAATTCTTCGATCTTTCCACCCAGTTGATAATCCACGATGCCGGCGTAGGTCAAAAGTCCGGCGCCCAGTCCGGCGAGTACAACTGCGGTCCATCCCAAACCACTCATTGCCGCAGACTCTACTTCTCTTTGTTGCGCCACATCGCCGTGCTCTTCGGGTCGTTCCAGGTCTGCTACCGCCGATGCAGAAGCGATGGTTTCCGCCAACCGCTCGGCGTTCCTCGCCACTCGAAACCCCCGAATCCGGGCGATATTTCGAGCGCTCTCCGCCTGCGGCAACCCTCCTATCTCATGGGCAGCCACGGCGAAATTATAGGACTCCCTGGTATTCTCCAACCGCAGATGAGCAAGAGATTTATTATAGAGGATCATGGGATGGGGATCGAGGCGGTGGGCCCGTCGAAACTCTACAAGGGCTCGGCCGTAGCGCTCTTCAAAGAAAAACTCGGCCCCCTGCTCAAAATGCTCCCGGGCTCGCTCGCGAGCCTCACCATCGGGCTCGCTGGCGTATCCGGAAGGAATCTGCATCAAAAAGAATAGTACCCCTACCGAAACCAACGCTGCCAGGCAGAACGATCGACGCCCCAACGACTGGCCGTGACCTGATTTGATTGCCTTCATTCTACCCATTACATCTTCCGATCGGAGACGGGCTCGTTATTCTAGCGAAAAATACGGGTCGTCCGTTGCACTACTTTCTTCCACACTCTCTTCCTCTTGAGAAGGAGCCGGCCTCGTCACCACCGGGGGAGTCGGCGCAGGCGCTGCTCTCGGCGCAGGCGCTGCTCTCGGTGCAGGCTCCGGTGCAGGCTCCGGCGGACGCTCTACTCTTCTCGGCTCCCGACGCACCGAAGGCTCGGGATCGTCTTCCACATCTTCGAATACCAGTCGAATTTCTTCGTCCCCATTTTCGACCTCTTTTTCCACCTCCCGTCCATCGCTCAATCGCGCCTGAACTCGGAGGGGAAACTCGGTATCCTTTATCGAGAATTGAACCGGGCTCTCACCCTTTTCAGTCTCGTTGACAAAAATCGCGGCTCCCGCCGGCATGGTGGCCACCTGCATCTCCACCAGACTCTCCTCGGTCTGCAACTCCACTGCCTCTTGCGGCGTCGGCTCTCCCTCTTCAACCTCCGCCACCAACTCCAAGGTCTCCCCCTCTTGCTCATCTTCGCTGCTCAAACCCCCGATGGCAATGACCAGCATAATCGCGGCCAGGACGATAAGAACGACGGGAAGAACTCGGTTGGGCGGGCTTGTCTTCTCTTCCACCACATCATCGAGGATGAGAACTTCATCCAACGAATCATCCAGCGCGATCGTAGCATCTTCTCGATTTGGTCTTCGATCCACCGGCGGAGGATCCTCAGACTCGGAGGCTTTGTTCTCGTTCTCTCGCTCAAAACGAGTCGTGGCGTCCCCCAAATCCAGCTGCACCGTCACTCCGCCCACTCCCTGATCGGCTTCGGAATCCCAATTATCCAGGGCTTTCAATACTTCCGCGGCCGACTGATAGCGAAGCTGTGACTCCC
>SKNI01000411.1 GCA_007120615.1 Myxococcales bacterium
ATTCGATTTCTCGAGAAGACGAGGAGATTCCGGTACGGCGACGGCGTATTGAGGCGGCCTTATCCAGCGGAGATCGCGACGGCGGTATCCAGGCCACCGACGAAGCACTTCGAGCCACCATGAAAGCCTATCGGTATCACTCCCCGCTGCGAATGTGGCCTCTGGATCTGCGCGAGCGTCTGCTCGCATCGATAAGCCGTTGGTCCGATGCCACAGCGATAGCCCGCGATGAGCGACCCGATTCGGAAACCGTTCAACGAGCTCTCCTTTTGCGCTTCGCCCTGGAGCGTGGTCCATTATTGCGCACCGCCGCCACCCCCCATCTGGAACACCGATTCGCCCGGCTTGCTTATCAGGAGCGCTACGGTCCATTCCTCGCCATCGACCGCCTTCAAATGGTGGGCTCGATGTGGCTTCCCTTTCTGGTCCGCGACGGCAAAAATCTGGATCGGTGGGTGGAGCAGGCGACCACGATTTTCAAAAAGCGAGATGACCCCCAGGGCAATGCCCACGTGGCAGAGGCCTTCGCACATCTGGCCCGCCATCGGGGAGATTTCTCGAAGGCCCTGACTCAGGTGGAAGATGCCTCCGGGTTGCTGGAAGTCAGCGGCGGCGATGATCAACTTCTTCGCGCCCGCCTTACCCTGCTGCAAGTCGACATCGCCCTGATTCAAGGCGATGTCTCGGGGGCCGCGTCGATGGTTGGACGCTTTCTCCACCGCGCGCGCCGCCACCGATGGTCGTCGACTCTGGCCTCTCTGGCAGCCTGTGATCTGGCTCTGATGCAGGGAAACCTTACCCAGGCCCATCACCACCTCGACAGGATCGACGACTTTATCGGAGACGACCAAAATTGCCTCCTTCACCTCTGGGCCATGGATCGACGCACCCGGGTCAACGTCGGTCTGGGACGTGCGGAGGTGGCCGTAGCCCAGTGGGATCTCCTTTTAGACCGAGTCTACTCTCGGGCGCTACGAAAACTTCCCGCCGCTCGGATGATCATTCACCGCAGTCTCTGTATCGCACTTGCGGCTCTGGCCCATCGCCAGGCCGCCCTCGATGAGCCCCGTCGCCGAGAAACGGTGCGCCGCTTTCAATCCCGCCTCCGCCGACTCGGCGATCTGGAGCCCTGGATGGGCATATGGGAACAGGGCACCTTGCACCGACTGCGCGCTCGCTTTGAGCTGACCCGCCAACGTCCAAGCCGGGCTCTTCGTCATGCCCAACAGGCCATCGATCTCTTCCCCAACGACGAGGAGTCTCCCCCTCTTATCCGAGCGATGAACCTGGAGGTGCAGGGCCGCATTCTCCACCAGACGGAAGCTCCAAACGCCCGAGCCACCCTCGATCAGGCCCGGGCCCTTTGCGATGAATTCAACCTCTATCTGCCCCTGGTTCTGGAGGGATGGCCGGTGCCCGCTTCCCACGCTGCCCTGAAAGCCGACCCTGATTGATCCATCTTCGACTTTCGCCAGTTCCGATCCCCTCCCATTCTTCAGTTGTCCCCGTGAGCCCCATCTCATACACTCCTTGGAGGAATCCGACCTCCCCAACCCAACCGTTACTGCGAGGAGGCAGTTCATGGTGCAAACACGCCTGATAGACCTGCTTAATCTCATCGATGAAACCATCGAAAACGAGGAGTACCCTCGAGGATTGCAGCTGATCTTGTCGAATTGGTACGATCTTCCCGATCCCTCTCCCCTGCGAGAGCGGACCGCCCTTCTTCTGGCCACCGTCGGTCGTAAACGAGAGGCCGTAGAGGTCTACAGTCTGGCAGCTCGTCATTATGCCAACTCCGGGTTCCCGACCCGAGCCCTGGCGGCGATCAAGCAGATGCAGAACCTCAACCCCTCGTCGACCCAACTTCTGGACCACTTCACCACTCTTTATTCGGTGCGCAGTCCGTTTCTGGAGAGGGACCGCACTCAGACTGATTTCCCCCACCCCTCCGGGAAATTGCGCCTGGACGTCGAAAACGATGGCGATCTCGATGAACTCTTTGAGAAAGCTCTCGATCGAGCTACCGACACCGAAGGCACTGCGGAGCGCCCCGGCGCACTTCCGGCGCTCCCGCTGTTGAGTATCTTACCCCCCAAGGCGTTGCGACGGCTGTTGGATTTTCTGGAATACGAGATCTTTGCCGAGTCTCAACCGGTCGTCAATTCCGACAAAAATCACGCCGATCTCCTCTGGGCTGTGAGCTCCGATTTACTGGTCACAGAAGTTGATAAGACCGTCCGGGTTCCCGCCGGTGCCCTCCTGGGCTTGAGCGCCTTCGGACAGGATACGGGAGCCCCAAAATATAGCGTGGTCAGCCAGAAGGGCAGCGAGTGTCTGCGACTCAATCACCGCTCCGTGGAGGCCCTCTCCGAGGAGTTTCCCGACTTCCCCAACCGTCTGGCCACCCTTCGCCGTCACGCCCTCACCGAAGGGCTCTTTGTGCGCCATCCGATGTTTGCAGAACTCGATCTCCAGGCCCTGGAGAGACTTCCCTCTCGTCTGGTGGGCCTTAAAATTGATCCCGGCACCATCTGTGTGCGACAGGGAAAGACCAGCCCCGGGCTCTATATTATTCTCGATGGCAAGGTCGACATCGTGCGCACCGACGATGACTGGGAGATCACCCTGGAGACCCTCGGACCCGGCGATATGATGGGAGAGGTCGGCCTGGTCACACCACGGCCGGCGCTGGCCACCGCCATTACCACCAGGGCCTGTCACGCCCTCTTCTTTGCTCGCCATGATTTTATGGCCTTTGCCGACCACTTTCCCTCTATCGCCACCTACGCCGAAGCTCAGGCCAAGCGCCGAGTCAC
Organism: Myxococcales bacterium; assembly: GCA_007120615.1. Taxonomy (GTDB): domain Bacteria; phylum Myxococcota_A; class Bradymonadia; order Bradymonadales; family Bradymonadaceae; genus SKNI01. The sequence continues at coordinate 2,820 of SKNI01000411.1, forward strand.
CTCCCTGGAAGATACCATCTCGGCAACGGATTTGGCCGAAGTCGATTGATCCGCTACACTGTCTCCAGCCGATCCCCCTACCATTGTCGGGAATGGAGTCGGTGATTATGTTGGTTTAGATCGTGGCGTCCTGGTGCATTGGTAGCTCCAGGCCAAATTTTCGCCCTCCACCCTACCCAGGACTTGGACGGATGATGCATGTACCTACTCTTCGTCGTTTCGTACCGGCCGCCCTCGCTTTGAGCGCCGTCGTGGCTTTTTCTACTTCCGTTGCCGCAGAGACCCCCCTCAACGACCGGGTCATCGCCGAGAAGGCTCCCTTTAAAGCCTGTCTCGACGGACAGGAGCCCACCACTCAGAACATTCCGGCGGTGGATATCTCCAATTGGGACTCCATCCCCGATGAGCTCTTCGTGATGGATACCAATCCCCTGTGGGATGAAGTGGTCCTGGACTTCGATGATCGCCTCTCTAATGAGGAGATCATTGCCTATACCGAATCGGTCGGTCTCGATGCTTATCTCAACAGCCCCTACAGCGATGACACCAATATCTTCCTCGCTCGCGTGGAAGAAGGGGCCGTTCCTTACGTCAAGGACTGCCTGAGAGCCTCCGCGCCCGAAGGCTGGATCGAGCATATCGAGGAGAATGCCGAGTACCGCATTCAAGAATTTCAGCCCGACGATCCCCTCTATCAATATCAGTGGAACTTCAAACAGGTCGGCGCAGAACGAGCCTGGGATGTTAGCAGCGGCCGAGATGTAGTGGTCGCCGTCATTGATACGGGCGTCACCGTCGCAGATGACACCGACCGTGGGATTCGAGTCGGCCAGGATATGAAGGACGTAAAAACCGTCGCTGGATATGACTTCGTCGACAAGAGCGACTTCGTCTACGACGGACACGGACACGGAACCCACGTCGCCGGTACCATCGCCCAGGCCACCAACAACGGCTACGGCGTCGCCGGCCTCGCCTTTGAGTCCAAGATCATGCCGCTTCGAGTCTTGAACAGCCGAGGGTTTGGCTCGGTCGCCGATA
>SKNI01000016.1 GCA_007120615.1 Myxococcales bacterium
CGCAAACAGCCGAAGTCACCTCCTGGTGGTGGAAACCGACGAGAGTTATGCCATCGCCGAGAAGACCTCTCAGTTGATTCTGGAGGCCGACCGACCCACCGATCATCGACCCATCCCGGTGGCCGTCTCCGCCCGCCATATTCACCTCAAGCAGGAGACGGTGGAGAAACTCTTTGGCAAAGGTCATCAGTTGACTCCCCGAAACGACCTCTCTCAACCCGGTCAATACGCCTGTGAGGAGACGGTTCGGGTGATCGGGCCGAGAAATTCCTTTGAGTCCGTCCGCATCCTGGGACCGGCCCGAAACCTCGACCAGGTTGAAATCTCGCGTACCGATGAATTTCACCTGGGAGTCGACGCCCCGGTGCGGGGCTCGGGAGATATCGAAAACTCTCCCGGAATCCTTCTGGAAGGCCCCGAAGGACAGGTGGAGTTGAAAAAGGGCGTCATCTGTGCCGCTCGCCATATCCACATGACCCCCGATGATGCCGCCCACTTCGGGGTAAAGGATCGAGACATCGTGGAGGTCGCCATCACCGGTGGAGAGCGGGATCTGGTCTTTGGTGACGTATTGATTCGAGTCTCTCCCAGCTTTGCGCTGGAGATGCATATCGACACCGACGAGGGCAACGCCGCCTATCTCGGAAAAGGCGCCGAGGGAATGCTGGTCTGTACCGAAGGGCTGGCTCAACTTCGCCGTCGCAAGGTTTCCTTTGACCCGGTACAAGAAGCCGCTGAATAAGGGAGAGTCTCCGATGACCGAAAAAAAGTTCGCCCTCGATCCTTCCAATACCTTTGCCTGCGTCGTGGTTCGAAATGATGAGAGTAAACTTCTCTCCAAGATGGGTCACGATCACGTGATTCGCGCTTCGGACTTCAGCTCTACCATCTCCCTTGATCTCGACGACCCGGGGAGTTGGAAGTTCGCGATGGAGTTTCCCACCGCCGCGATGGTGGTCGATGAAGATGAGGATCGCCGCCGGGTCAACCTCGACGGCACCGTCTCCGATCGAGACCGTCGGGCCACCGCCGATAATATGCGGGCTCGAAATCAACTCCACGCCAAAAAACACAAAGTGATTCGCTTTGAAGTCGACGGTGCTCGCAGCGGATCCGAAGGTCAGTGGATTCTCAACTCCATCCTCCGGGTCCGGGGCCATCGCTGTGATTTCGAATTCTCTGTAGCGCTCAGCCTGGATTCGACGCTCCAGGTGGCGGGTCGCGCCGAGCTAACTCATCGCGATCTGGGAATGAAGCCCTACAAAGCGCCGATGGGCGCCTTGCGAAACCGCGAAGAGTTGCTCTTCATCGTCGATATCGAAGCGGCTCCCCTATAATTCCAACCTGACCCTTGACCGGGACTTATTATGTCGTCGGGACGTGACAATATTCTACTGGCCGCCGAAGAACTCTTCGGGGCCAACGGCTTTGACCGCATCAGCGTCCGCGATATCTCGGAGGCTGCCGGCGTCAATAAAGCGCTGATCTTTTATCATTTCGGGAGCAAAGATGAGCTCTTTAAGACGGTGCTTCTAAAATATTTTAACGACCACCATATCGCTCTGGAGGCCGCCTGGAGCGCCAGCGGTGATATCTATGAGCGCCTACATCGGGTCATCGACGCCTATATCGACTTTATGGTGGAACATCACGCCTGGCCCAGGCTGGTTCAGCAGATATCGTCGACCCAACATAAGGACTTCGTTCCCATCGTTCAGGAGGGATTGCTCCCCCTGGTGCGCTGGGCGGAGGCCTCGCTGTCGGAGGTCGCCGATGAGACCGGTCCCCGCTCGGCCTATCACCTCTTTGAGACCGTAGCCGGCGCCGTATTGCATCATTTCACTCACGCTCCGGTGCTGGCCCCGATCTGGGATCAGACGCCGCTGGCGCCCCATGTCATCGCCGAGAGACGGGCCCACCTGCACTGGCTGGTGGATGTGATCCTGGACGCCTTAGATAAGCCCTACGAACCCTACGAGAAGAGCGACTCCCAGGATTCATAATATACCCTCTAATTAGCGCTTAAGTATTGCCGACAACGCTCGGCCATATCGGAGCGCGATTGAATCTCGATGCATCGACGAAAGTGAGCGGCGGCGTTTCGATCGCCCTGACTTTGAAGCAATTTCCCAAGGCGGAAGTGCGGTTCTTGATAATTTCGGGGACATTTTTCAATGGCCCTTCGATAGTGGCGCGCGGCGTCGGTTTGATTGCCCATATCTTCGTAGACCTGGGCCATATTATTATCGGCCAGACACATCTCCGGCGACAAGAAGACCGCCATGCGAAGATGCTCCAGAGCCTCGGCGTGACGTCCCATCTTAAAATAAGCCCAGCCCAGATTATTATGGGCCAACTCCGGGGTCGTATAGAGCGTCTCATCGAGCAACTCTTGAAAGAGCTCTGCTGCGTCCTCCCACCTCTCCGTGGCCAGGTAGACGGTCCCCAGGTTATTTTTGGCGAAATGATAGCCCGGATCGATTCGCAGCGTCTCACGGAAATGGCGAATCGCTCGTGTATAGTCACGACGGCCCATATAAATGAACCCCAGAAGGTAATGGGCTGTGGAGTGATCGGCATCGATCTCGATGGCCTGGGTTAACTCCCGAATGGCGTGGGTGGTGTCATTGGCTTCAAAATAGCCTTTGCCCATCTCATAATGCCACTCGGCCTGTTCCTGAGCCTCATCCTCTTTGCTATTCTGAAAGGTCGCACACCCACTGAGGAGGGTGAACAAAAATACCACGCCCACTGCGATCGCAGCGTGAGACCAGATCCCCAAATTTCTTCGCGCTCGCACCATGATGGTATCGTGCTCCTCTTGGCAGACTACGTTATGGAAAGCAGCGGTTATGACTGCCGCCTTCATGGTAAGCTATCATAGCTTGAATGAAACCCAAATTCTTCACCCTACCAGGTCAGATAGATGAATCTCTCTCACCATGAGATCAAGCTCGTCGTCGAAGAAGTCGAGCAGGTGCTCTTGCCGGCTCGTATTCAGAAGGTCTTTGAGTCCTCTCCGAAAGTATTGGTCCTTCAATTGAGGGCCCCGGGACAAACCCATTATCTTTTGCTGAGCGTCGAACCCGATGATACCCGTCTACATATCGTGGAATCCAAGCCTCGCCAGCCCGACCACCCGTCGGCGTTTACCATGCAGCTGCGCAAATGGGCTCAAGGCGCCTGGATCGAGTCTGTGGAGGTCTTGGAAACCGATCGGATCGTCCATCTCGATCTGCAGGCAATCGATCCCGACTGGATTCCTGAGCGAGAAGACGAAAAAGCACCGCGCACCTCATTGAGGCTGGTGGTGGAGCTACTCGGCCAACATCCCACAATCTTTCTCATCGACAAGAAGGGCCGAATTATCGGCCGCAGCCAGGGCCGTATTCTGGGAGAGCGCCCGTCGGGAGTTGAAGAGCGCTACCAATCTCCCCCGCCCCCACCACCGACGGCGGACGATGAAAAAGGCCCGACGCGGCCATCGAACGCCCGTCAGACCGTGCGCACGGCACGGCGTGACCAGGCGCCCGGCGAGGCTTCGACTTCGGTGGTTCAGCATGTCGAAGCGCGGCCAGAGCAGCGGATCGACGCCCCCCGACGTCGGGGTCGGCGACCGGCCCTCACGGCGCTCCGCCGATCAGATGAGCCGGGCGATTCCCACGATGCCGGGCGAAATGATCGGGTATAATCAGGCGACGGCGGAGTGGGGCCGGCGGCCGTCTCCCATTGTCGCCCGTCGGTCCGTATCAAGTCGAAAGGGAATGCGGCCATGTCTCAGCGTTTGCGCGGCTTCACGCTGATTGAACTTCTGGTGGTGGTGGCGATCATCGCGGTGCTGATCGCGATCCTGATGCCG
>SKNI01000500.1 GCA_007120615.1 Myxococcales bacterium
GAGGTCTGTGACCTGCCGATCATCGCTCAGATGTCGTTTGACTCCGAGCGAAAGACCGCCGACGGCGCCGATCCGGAGCGAGTCGCTTTATTGCTCAGAGATTGGGGCGCCGATGTGGTCGGAGCCAATTGCATGGAGGGACCCCATATCCTCTATGACGTGGTCCGCGAGATGCTCGGGGCCGGGGTTCCTATCATCGCCCAGCCCAACGCCGGCTACCCTCGAAGCATCGACCAGCGTCTGGTTTATATGGCCACTCCTGAATATTTCGGGGTCTACGCCCGGCGATTCTTTAAGGCCGGCATCCAACTCGTCGGGGGCTGTTGCGGGACCGGCCCCGAGCATATTCAGCGGGTCGCCGCCGCCGCCCGGATGCTTGGAGGCGGGCGAACTACTGTGGAGGTCGCCGAGCGCAACGACGCTCGAGAAGAAGCCCAGGCCCAGGCCCTGGAAGTAGAGCCCCTGGAAGTGGATCGATTGCCCACAAAGTTGGCCGAGAAGATCGAGCGGGTCTACCAGAGTCGAAAAGACGGACATACGCCAATTGATCGAGACCACTTTGTGGTCAGCGTGGAGGTCAATCCACCGGCCGGACTTCGCCCCGATAAGGCCTTAGAAGCCGCAAAGATGTTGGTCGCCGGGGGAGTGGACGTCATCAATATCGCCGACGGCCCCCGGGCATCGGTTCGGATGGCCAACTGGGCGCTGGGTCGAGTCGCTCAGGAAGAGCTCGATATCGAAGTGATCCTCCACCTCTGCGGCCGCGATCGAAACCTTCTCGGACTACAATCGGATCTTCTGGGGTTTGAAGCATTGGGACTTCGCAACCTGGTCGTGATCACCGGAGATCCACCGAAGGTCGGTGATTATCCGCACGCCACCGCCGTCTTCGACCTCGACAGCGTGGGCATCCTGCGGATGATCAAAAATTTCAACCGAGGCATCGATCCGGCCGGTAAAGAGGTCGGTCAGGCGACCTCCTTTTATTGTTCCTGTGGCGCAGAGCCGGCCGCTGAGGATTATGACCGAGAACTGCGCAGACTGGAGTTGAAAAAAGACGCCGGCGCTCGCTACATCATGACCCAGCCGGTCTATGATCCGGATCTTCTGGATCGGTTCCTGACCGATATCGCTCATCTCGATCTCCCGGTCCTTGTGGGCCTTCTGCCGCTGGCCAGTTATCGAAACGCCGAATTTCTTCATAACGAGGTTCCCGGAATGGCCGTTCCCGATGATATTCGCGCTCGCATGAAGGCCGTGGAGAGCGGACCGGAGGCTCGGGCCGAAGGGGTTCTCATCGCCAGAGAAACGCTGGAGCGAGTCAAAGATCGGGTCGTCGGGGCCTATATCATGCCTCCCTTTCGACGCTACGTGGCGGCGCTTGAGATTCTGGAATGCCTCGACGGTTATCATTTCCCCGATGAACATCACTAGCAGGCGGATGATTTATGGCGATTTACAACAGTATCGTGGAACTCGTGGGCAAGACTCCCCTGATCCGAATCTCGAAGGACCTCGCTGATTGCGGCGCTGAGATTCTGGGAAAGGCCGAGTTTTTTAATCCCCTGGGCAGCGTAAAGGACCGGATCGGCGCAAATATGATCGCCGACGCCGAAAAAAGGGGAGTTCTCCTGGCCGACTCCGTGATTGTGGAGCCCACCAGCGGAAATACGGGTATTGCGCTGGCTTATGTCTGCGCGTCCAAGGGCTACGACCTGATTTTGACCATGCCCGATATGATGAGTTTTGAGCGTCGAACGTTGCTCAAAGCGCTGGGCGCGGAATTGATCCTCACTCCAGGGGCGTTGGGAATGCATGGGGCCGTGGAAGAGGCCCGCAGGCTGGTAGAAGAAAACGAGCGAGCGATCATGCTTCATCAATTCCAGAATCCGGCAAATCCCTGCATCCACTCTATGACCACGGCGGAGGAGATCTGGGCCGACACCGGCGGCGATATCGACGCCATCGTCACCGGTGTCGGAACGGGGGGAACGATCAGTGGGGTCACGAGAGTTTTGAAGGAGAAGAACCCGGACTTTAAAGCGATCGCCATCGAGCCGGCGGGCAGCCCCGTACTCTCCGGAGGTGCGGCAGGTCCCCACAAGATTCAGGGAATCGGCGCCGGATTCGTTCCCGATATTCTGGACCGCGATCTCATCGATGAGGTCATCTGCATCGAAGACGAGGAGGCCTTTTCCATGGCCCGACGGCTCGCTTCTCAAGAGGGCCTTCTGGTAGGAATTAGCGCCGGTGCCAATGTCGCAGGAGCCATACAAATCGGCCGACGTCCTGAATTTGAAGGAAAGCGTATCGTCACCATGCTCTGTGACTCCGGAGAACGCTACCTGTCTACGCCGCTTTTTCGAAACCTGTAGCCCCGCAAAGCCGTCTTGCAGACGAAGTCGGACCGACGTGGAAGAGCAGAAGCAACGATTCGAAAGCAGCAAGATTTGAGGTATCAATGAAGAAAGATGATTCTCAACCGCAACAACCCAAGAAGCCGTCTCCCCCCTCGCCACAACGCTCGGGGCTGATGGGCTTTGTCCAGGATGCCGTCGAAGACATTCGGGCGGTCCAACGGGCCGATCCGGCAGCCCGCACCTTCACGGAAGTGGTCTCCACTTATCCCGGGCTTCACGCCCTGTGGCTCCACCGGTTTTCTCATCGACTCTGGAATCGTGGAAGTCGCCTCGCCGCCCGTATGTTGAGTCATTATAGCCGTCATATCACCGGTGTTGAGATTCACCCCGGAGCGATCATCGGGCGCCGGGTCTTTATCGATCACGGCATGGGCGTGGTCATCGGGGAGACCTCGGTGATCGGCGATGATTGCCTGATTTATAAAGGGGTTGTCCTCGGTGGTACGACGTTAAAGCGTACCAAACGCCACCCCACCATCGGGAAGGGCGTGACCATTGGCAGCAACGCCTGTATTCTGGGATCGGTCGATATCTGCGACGGGGCTCGCATCGGCAGCGGGTCAGTGGTGGTCAAAGATATCCAAGAATACGCCACGGTCGTGGGAATTCCGGGCCGCACCGTTTCCAAGGAGATGCGAAAGACGGTGGGGTATCCAAATTTGGAGCACGATCGACTTCCCGACCCCATGCAGCGAATTGTTCGCGATCTGTTGAGTCATATCGATCAGCTCTCCAATCGCCTCCATGTACTGGAAAATCTCGTGGAAGTCAGTCCCGAAGAACTCGCCGAGAAACTCGACCGACATGAATTGCAAGATGAATTGGAACGTGAATTTTTACTGGCTTTTCAAGAGCCGGCTTTAGATGGCGAAGATGATCCCAACAGCGGTATGGGATAACCTCGATGCCGCGACCAAAGGAAAACACCATGAATCCGTCCCCTACGACGAGATGGAAATCAATACTCGCCTGGACCAGCTCGCTTCTTGTGGTGTTGACGGCGTCTATCGCCATCGCCGATGACGAGAGCGCGTCGGCCACCGAGGAGCCCGAACAGACAGAACAGGCCCAGGAGGAGAGCGAAGATCTCAGCGCCGAAGAGATCATTGACCGCGCTATGGCCCGAAACTCCCTCGGTTTTGAATCGGGCCGGGCTCAGGTGACCCTTCTGGTTTATGATCGCGCCGGTGAGCGCCGCGAGAGATCCCTGGATGTGCGCAGCAAACGACAGGACGAACGCAGTCGCACCTTGATGTCGTTGACCAATCCCGCAGAAGTCCGCGGCCAGGCGTTCCTCTTTGTGGAGAACCCCGAAGGCACCGACGATATGTGGATGTACGTGCCCGCTTTCGATGTAACTCGGAGAGTTGAAGGCAATCAGCGCCGAAGCTCTTTTCTGGGCTCCCACTTCACCTTCGCCGATCTTGAAAGCCGTGA
>SKNI01000754.1 GCA_007120615.1 Myxococcales bacterium
GTGGTCCAACAGATAAGTTCTGCGGACTAATTTCGGCGAGGACTGAGCGACGAGGGCAACGCCGTCGAAGTGAGGCGATACGTATCGTCGAACGCAGGCGGCTAAGCGATCGTCGCTCAGGACCGTCGAAGTGCCGTAAGACTTATCTGTTGGACCAGTAGTGAGTATTCACTTAATTGCGGCGCCCAAGGTATCGAAAAACTGCGAGAAAAGACACTCGGTTCTTGAGGAGGGACTTCCACCCGAAGGGTCGAGATGACCTTCCGGCGTGTCGATCCCTGCTAATCTCAACCGGAGCCCGATACCACAGCAATACTTATTCCAATCCCGTCATCGCGTCATCTGGCCGTTGACCGGAGCGCAGACGGGGACGTTCGCGCTCCAAACTAACCGGTGATCCGGAGTAGAGCATAAGGATTGACCAGGATCATCGGGGCGGAGGAATCTCTTCTTCGGGATGGGTTCCGGCGAGGATGTCCTTTTGACGCTCTTGTTGTCGGCGAATCAGGCCGGCCAGGTTACTCATCTCTTCGGCCAGCAGATCGACGATATCGTCGAGGGCCAAGATTCCCACCAGTCCACCCTGAGAGTTGACCACGGGCATTCGTCGCACCCCGTTGGACTTCATGGCGTCGACCACCTCTTCCAGGGAGGCCTCTTCATCGACAGTGACGACCTCTCCGATCATGATCTCCTCGACGTCCAACTGGCGGGAGTCCAGTCCTTGAGCGACCACCTTGATGGTAATATCCCGGTCGGTGACCAGCCCAATCGGGCGACGAGCGCCGTTATCCTCGCTGATCACGACCACATTGCCGACGTCGAAACGACGCATCAACTCCGCAGCGTGGTATACCGAATTGGTGGGAAGGGCGAATACGACGGTTCGTGTGCAAAGCGCACCAGCGTTCATAATGTGCTCTCGTGGCGAAGACGGTTCGATAGACGTTTGTAGACCCCAAAATTATAGGTTCAATATCGAAAGACCCAAACGATCTCGCTCAACGCTCACCGATCTTCATGCTATGCTCTCACCCACGGGATATGAATTCGCCAGCAGAAGAGAAATGAACCATGATAGAGTGGACCCGCCTCCTTCGCCGCCCCGAGATGATCGAAGACCTCTATGAGGTGGCGCCCGTCTTGCGCGGATTTTCCCTCGTAGAGGTCTGTTTCGTGGAAGAGGAAGAATCCTGCCTTCTGCGGGGCACACTCTCAGAGTTTGCCGACTTTCCTCACCCCTCCTGGGAGGACGACGCCAATCGCGTGGGCATGCGACTCTGGCTGGAAGATATCGAAGACTTTGAGATGGAGGGGTGGGATTTTGAAAATATCGTCGATCTCAACATCTCGCTGGATTCGAAGTCGGGGGTGATCGAGGTCTCAGCCGCCGGTGAATCGCTGAGGTTTCACGCGGTCTGCGGGGCGCTGAATATCGAGAATGTCTACGCTTATTACGCGTAAATATAGATTACGCGTAAATATGGATCGAGATCGAGACCAAACTATTAGCACCTTCGGTGAACCCGTCTCTCTTCGGGGATCAGGGAGTGATGAATCGAAAGGGCCGCCTCCGCACCGCCGGCGGCGGCGCGAATGGCGAGCTGGGCGCCGGGGGTGATATCACCAGCGGCGAAGACGTTTTCCACCGACGTTCGGTGAAAGGAGTCGACCATGACCCGGCCGATCTCGTCGTGTTTGCAACCCAGTTGGATGCTGACGTCGTTGTCGCGGGCGTGTTGCCCCATGGCGATGAAGAGATGCTCACAGACCGCCACCTCTCCATTTTCGAATCGAATCGCTCGTAGGAGTCGATCTCGGCCGTCTAAAAAGGCGATGGGAGAGTCGTTGATCTCGATCTCCATTCGCTCCAGGGCCTGCTCGGTGGGCTCATCAATTCTCGGGGTTTGTCCGTTGGTGCAGATCAGGATCTGATCGGTCCAGGTTTTCAGCGCCAGAGCTACGATGGCGGCGTTTTTGCGGGAGCCGATGACGGCCGTTGGGGTTCCCCGAGACTCAAGTCCATCGCAATTGGGGCAGGTGTGAACGGTGGTCCCGTAACACTCCTCAAGTCCCGGGATCTGGGGCCAGTTGTCTTGGATTCCCGTAGCGATCAGAACCCGGGGAGCGCGAAAGATCTCTGCCTGGTCGGTGCGAACGCGAAAATCATCGGCGTCGATTCGCTCGACGGTGGTGGCGTGGTGGTCGACGAGGGTTACGCCGTATCGTCGACAGGCCTGGCGGCCGAGGTGGCGAATCTCGCGCGGGCGAGCTCGTTCGGCGCCGAGAAATCCGTGGATTTCCTGGGTCTTCCAATTTCGAGGGTCCCCGCTGTCGATGACGACGACATCGTATAAAAAGCGAGCCAGCCAGATGCTGGCCGAGAGTCCGGCCGGACCGGCGCCAAAGATCAGAATATCGCTTCGGTTTTCGGAGGGCATGGCGAGCCTCGTAGTGGCGTAAAAGTGACACGTTAGCGCTAAAGATAAACGCCAGCTACGAGGTGCCAAAACCTACTTAATTCCCATCCGGAAACTACTTATTCACCGGGGAACTCGAAATGAGCCGGGCCGTCGACGTGTTCGCCTCCGGTCCAATAAAAGGGCGCAACGCCGCTGTTTTCGTGGGAGAATCCCCAGCGAAGAAGAGAGTCATTGCCCCAGTATCGCAGATACCACCAGGCATCTTCCTGAGGGTGTTTCCATGCGAAGGCGGCGTGGTCGCTTCCGGGCACCCGAACGGCCATTCCGCTCTCCGGTTCCAGAAAGTGAACTCTGGCGGAGCGACCACCGACCCGGTCGCCGGGACCTTCTACGCGTTCGATGGCGTTTCCACCGACGTGAAGATCGTGCATGGAATCGCTCTTGGGGATGGGATCGCCCTCTTCGACATAGGCGCCGAGGACCAGGTTTCGCCCGGCATTGGAGTCGAGAGTGATGGAGTGCTCGTAGGTGCCCTCCATGGTGGGCGCGATATAGGTATTTCCGAGAAAGGAGCGGTCGTAGATTCCGGCGCTGCCCACGATCTCGACTCCCGACATCAGTCCGGCGCTGGCGTCGCCGCCGCGCACGTCGATGGAGTAATTGTGGTTGCTCCGAAATACCAGGCGGGACCATTGCTGGCTGTTCACGTTGGCGAATTCATCGTCCACCGTGGTGTGAGCGCGAATTCCGGTGCCCAGGCGCCAGAAGAAGATATTGTCCAGGCGAATGCCGTGGCCCCGTACGTCGATTCCGATGCCGTCGTGCTCGGAGCTGGGATCCTGGGGATCGATTCGCAGGTCTCGAATCATAGACCAATCGGCCTCCTGAGTGACCCGGATCCCAATCTTGTCGTTTTCAATTCGCAACAAGGAGCCGCCACCGTCGAAGATGACCTTCTTGTCGATTTCCAGAGCGACGCCGTTTCCGTCGAGGTCGTTGAGCTGAAGAATGGAGTTGGGCGGAAGCGTATACGGAGTGCCCACGCCCACCGCAGCGCGCAGCTCGTTGAGATCTCGCTGGATCGCCTGTGTGGCGTCTCTCTCGCCGGTGATATTGACGCAATAGCCGCCATGGGAGCAGGCCTCGTCGCTCTCGCAATGCGTTCTGCTTCGGCAGGTGACCAGGCCGTCGCTGGTGGTGCGGGGGCCGTCAAAATCCTCGGCAGCATCGTCGAAAAATGGGTCGTGTTCACCCACTGGTCCTCCGCCCATCTCATCGACGAATTCGTCGTTGCAGGCCGCAAAGAGGAGGCCAGAGGAAAGTAATAACGGAAGGATGAATCTATGATTAACCGATGAATATCGTCTCTTCATGGGATTTCGTCTGTTTGGGAATCGTGAAAAATCGGTCCCGAACGACCGGCGGCCACCATGA
>SKNI01000034.1 GCA_007120615.1 Myxococcales bacterium
ATCGACAGGTCAATTGCTCCGTCTCCGTATCCCACAGCGCCGGCGCCGGATTATTGCCGCAGGGGCCCATATTCAGCTGCTGATGGGGACACCATCGCTCCACCGCCAGCACCTCATCATCACTCTTTCGAATCAATAAGAGCTCGAGATTCCCGGCATCAATACAGGCCGTGCCTCCCACCTCACTCAACTCCGAAAAGGCCTCCATCGAGAGATCAAAGAACGCATCTTCGGCCCCGGCCCCGTCATCAAAGACCTCAACGAATTCACAGGCTGACCACAACGGACAGGCCATCACCACTCCGAGTCCTTTTAAGAAAACCCGGCGATTTACGCCGGGAGACTCGAGCGAACCATCATCCTTCGTCATCTTGTACTTCCTTACGTCGACGAATTCCTAAAAAAGCGAGCAACGCAACCCCGACGACCGAAAATCCTCCCGCCAGAGGTGCTGCTCCGTCGTACCCTTTATCGGGAAAAAGACCGAATTCAAATGGGTCTTTCATCACCGTGGTCTCGATCTCATCGCCAAACTCGTCGGTCTCCACCTCCACGGTGGCGACCTGATATTGGGTAATCCTGGTCGCCCCCTGAGCGTACCAGACCCCCATGACCACTCCCGCCACTAGCAGACAGACTACGCCGGCAACTCCAAGAATTCGATTTGTGGAACCAGACTTCTCATTCCCACGAGCCATACAGCACTCCTTCGACTTCAATAACTTCTGCCACTTCATCGCCAATGGCACCGCGCCGCCCTTTGACCTCATGCTCTTTTAAGTTTACCCCGAAGTTGGTCTGAATGCGCACCCGATTGGTCTCCGTCAAGATCGCCAGCTTCACCTTCGATCGTATCGGTCGCGTAACCCCGTTGACCGTAAGTTTTCCAACCGCTGTCGCTTCCACGCGCACCTGATTGGAATGTGGCGTTCGCTCCACGTCTTCGAGTCCTTCCAACTCAAAGACGATATTGGGGTTCTCATCAGCTCTCAGCCAATCGCGGCCCTGAAGGTGTCGATCCCGAAGTGAATTCCCCGACTGCATCGAGGAGACCGGAAATTGGATTTTCCCGGTCAAATTTTCCAGATCTTCCACGCTCCACTGGATCGCCCCTTCCACCCCGGAGGCGGTTCCCACGATCTTCTCCGACGGGGCTTCGCTTACCCAGTTGAGCGTAGATCGTTCCGAATCAAAGGTTAACTCGGCTGCCGATACGGTGGTGACCACCAGCAACGACGCCGACAAAACGGCGAGTAGACTAATTAAAAACAATCGTTTCATCGTTCAACTCCATTTGGATTCAAACCCGTAGACTACCGCTCGTATGCACGGTCTGAGAATTAAGACGGCTCGGCTCCGCGATTCATTCAACTCTCGCAAAATCATAAAGTGCCGCCATCATAAGATCTAGTGCATCGAAATACGAGGATGTTACAGAAAAACTTGACCTTCTATCCGAACTCTCTATTCGTTCTCGGTGGTTCCCGCCTGACGGAAGGCTGTGTGAGCCTATTCGTCACGCCGAAGAGTTGGCCCGAGCTCTGGCCAGTCGGAACGTTCCCACCCGCGCTGCCAGCCCCGGTGCTCTCTCCGTTTCCCTGGCTCGCGGCGGCCACCTGGGCAAAAAACATCTCCCCCAACAAGCCTTCGGAATGCGGCACCTCGACGCTCGAAACCTCGACAGACCATCAGCGCCGAAGATCTCACCCTGATGCATCTCACCGACGACCCCGAAGAGGCCGCCCGACTGGCCCTCAGATAACTCAGGTACTCTCCTCAACATCGACCAATTTCACCGTCCCCGCCCGGCCGTCCATTCGAACCACGTCTCCTGTTTTTACGGCAGCCATCAACCCCTCGATGCCCACAATCGTGGGAATGCCCATCTCCCGGGCCACGATCGCTGAGTGGGACAATACGCTGCCACGCTCAATCAAGACCCCCGACACCGACGGATAGAGCGGAACCCAGCCCGGATCGGTTCGCTCGGCGACCAGGATCTCTCCGTTCAAGGTCATATCATCACTGGGGTCTTTGATGACCTTGACCTCAGCCTCTACCTCTCCCGAACAACAACCGATTCCACCGAGAACCCCTTCTTCTAACTGCCGGGACTCCTTTCTCCGACGTCGAAAGGCGTTGGCGTGATAGACCATCCCATACGTCGTAAACCGGTCATCCGGCGACCCCTCCGGGTTTTCTCGATAATCGGAGAACTCGCCTTTTCTCAACTCCACCAGACCGAGCAGATTTCGGGTCACCGCCGTGCCTTTTACGAAAGCCCAGATCTCCTCGACGGTCAGATAAAAGATATCATCCTCGCACTCCAGCAGACCCTCTTTTGCCATCGTCGATGCTACCGCCAGAAAGACCTCCCGGGCCAATCCGTAGATTTTGGTTCGCTTAAACCGCATATTCTCGCGGTTTTTCACACCCAGCCGGGCCGCGTTCAGCACCTTCTTAAAGACCACCTTCCTCAGAGGATTTAACGGCTCAAACGCTCGCTCTTCGGCCTTTCTTCGAATCTCCAACTCTCGCTCTCTTCGAGCCTCTAAATCGAGAACGCTATCATCGGCGCGCAGGTAATTTCGCATCATCTGAAAGACGAATCCCGGATTCTCCCGCATCGTCGGCTCTTCGAGCTTTAACTCATTCATCGAGCGATACCCGTAGGCTTCCAGATACCTCTCCAGATCCTTGAGAAGTCCCGGCCCTCCTTCTGTCGTTGGCAACAGTCCGATCACCTCATCGGCATCTACCTCCAGGACTAGCTTCTTTACCGCGGGCTCTCCTTTGGCCTTCTTCGCCAGCCGAATCAACTCCTCGGAGGCTTCCTTTGTCGCAATCCCTCCCTCTCCGCAAATCAGATCGTGCTGCAGCGTGCCGTCTTCATCCTGGCACCAGGTATCGCAGAGTTTCGCCAGCAGCCCGTAGGAGATCATCACATAAAAATCGTTGATGATCGGGGCCTTCCAATTCCACAACAACTTCTCTTCCATCTCCCAATAAAGATGCATCAATTCATCGGGCGTCATACTTCTCAGATCGAGATGCGCCCACTTCTGAAAATGCTCCTCGAAATGGGCCTCGAATTCATCGGCAACCTTCTTAATACGCCCAAAATTCACCGTGGAGCGCACCGCTAATTTGGAGAGCGCACCCACATCGGCGACCTTCTCAAAAAAAGAAGAGTCCAACTCTCCCTCGTTCACCTCCAGAGACTCGTCGACCCCCATCATCGCTTCCATAAAATCTTTGTTGAGGTTGAACCCCGGAAAGAGTCGAATCAATCGGTACCAATTAAATAAATTATAATAGACCTCTCCGTTGATGAGCCCCAACATATTCTCAAAGACGGGCATATTCTTTCGCACCGTCTCTTCGGGAACCCCCATCACCTCCGAGAAACATTGATAGACGATGGTATAGGCCCGTTCGATGAAGCTAAACGTCAGCGGCGAGGTCACTCCGGAGTAGCTCTCGATGATATTGGAGTTGTCCCAGATCAGGCGCTGACCACAGGCCGGCCCCCGCTCCGAAAGAGTCGTAACCGCCCGCGTCTGCAACCAGTGAATCTTGCCACTTCGGTCGACGCAAAACTCCATATCCTGTGGGCGACGAAAGTGGTTCTCCACCTGACGGCTGACTCGAACCAACTCCTCGATCTGCACGTCATTTAACGACGACCTCTTCTGATAATCCGCCGCCACATCCATCTCCAACAACCCCTGACCGCTGTCGTGGTCAAAGACCATCTGCCGCTCTTTTTTCGCGATCTTGCGCTCCACCTCTCCCGTCAATTTATTGACCTCATAGGAGTCCGCATCCAGCCCCGCTCCGACCAATCCTTCTCCGGCTCCCCACAGAGAGTTGATCAACACTGTCTCCACGTCCTCCGTCGATGGATTCGCCGTGAACACCACTCCGCTCGCTACGGGGTCGATCATCTCTTGAACGATCACCGCAATCCCTACATCCCCGGCGTCCAGACCGCTTCGCAATCGGTATCCCAGGGCTCGCTCCGTATACGCCGATGCCCACACCTGTCGAATCGCATCGATCACCGAGTCGCGACGAACGAAGAGATAACTGTCATGCAACCCGGCAAAGGAGAACTCGGCGTGATCCTCATCTCGCGCCGATGATCGCACCGCCGACATCGCCGACTTCCCCAACTCTCGATCAAAGGTCGTCTCCACTCGCTCCATCAACTCCTGCGGCCACTCCACCCCTTCGATCCAGGCTCGAATCTTTTTGGACACCTTCTTCAAGTCATCTTCTTCGGAATCCAACCCATCGACCTGCTTTTTGATCTTCTTGAGAACACCGGCCTCCTCCATCACGGTCTCAAAGGCATCGCTCGCCACTGCAAACCACGATGGGACTGCCGCCCCCAGACTCTCCAACTCCACCAGATGAACCGCCTTTCCGCCCCACCGACCTACATCGCCGCCGGTGATCCCTTCGGCCACCATGACACTTCCATTCTTCGATGCTTCGATACCATCTGTTGGATTCTTCAAATCTCACCTCACGTGATAACGCTCAACAATTCTCTCCCTTCAACTCACACTTCCAGACTCTCGACTCTGCGACTCCTCTCTTTATCCTGGAGCAATTGCCCCCGGAGCACTCCGTAATCGACCTTGGAGTTATGCCTCGGATCTACGGGAATCGGCTCGGTGCGACACACCAAGCCGTCGATCTCGATCTCAGACTCCTTTAGCCGCGCTCGCACCCCGAACAGCACCTCGTCTCTCCCCACGCTACTGGCCACATCTGTCTCCACTACGACGACCAACCTCTCTCCGAGTCCATCATCGTTCATCCCCACCGCGGCGATTCGCTGAATTCGCTCATCACCTCCCCTGCCAACCTGCTCCACCACCTGAGCCTGAATAGTAACCCCGTCGCGAATGATCGTGGAGTGAACCCGTCCCGTCAGCCAGAACCGACCCTTCTCGTCGAGATATCCGGTGTCCCCCATTCGATGCCACACCCGGCCATCGTCCTCAACGATCTTATTCTCCGCCGTGGCCTCGGGATTTCGAAAATACCGCTGACACACATGATCCCCGCTCACCACCAATTCCCCGACCTCTCCTGGTCCCAGCTCCAACTCCTTCCATCCTCCCCGCTCCAGAACCACAGGACCACGACGAATGGGAATCACCTTCGCGCTGATGGCCCCTGCCGGTCTCCCCACACAAAAACCCGCTGCGTTTGAAGACTTCTTTGCAAGAGAAAGGCGCTCGGCCAATCCGATATGAGCCACCGGTTCGGCCTCGGTGGAGCCGTAAATCACGATGATCTCGGTCTCCGGCATCGCCTCTCTCCAGCGTCGAAGTTGCCCGTCCGTAACAGGCGCTCCCCCCGTCAGAATCCTGCGCAACCCAATCTCCTCACCGCTCACCTCCAGGGCCTTGGCCAGTCGGTCAAAAAACGGTGGCGACGCTGTAGCCGTGGTCACACCGGACTCCTTCATCTGCTCCAATATCCTCGCTCCATCGACATCAGCGACATTGCGAAAGTCCATATCGGGAATCACCGTGGTAATCCCGTTGGCCAGATTATTGAGCGAGAAGACCGGAAACGTCGGCAAATCCACATCGTCGTCTTCGTAGGGAAACTCCTGATTCAAGGCCTCGTGCTGGGCCGCCAGAAAACGATGGGTCCGATCCGCTCCCTTGGGCATCCCGCTCGAACCACTGGTAAAGGTAATAAGCGCCGTATCTTCCGGTCGATTCGGATACAACTCAACGGGACCATCAAACCGCACCACCTCCGACCACATCCGACGCGCCGGCACACAGCACACTCTTCTTCCCGTAGTCACGGTGACCGGTAGAGTCCTGAGCTGCTTATTGAACAGACGCACCACATGACTCTTACCCACTCCCACAAAACCGCGCGGCTCTGCATAGGCCGCAAATCGCGCGATCTGAGCGGCTCCCACCCAGGGATCGACGAAAACCGCCACCGCCCCCAGCTTTAACACCGCCAGAAGCACCTGATAGAGCTTCAAGCTCATCGGCACCATAATGATTACCCGATCCCCGGGCTCCACCCCCTCTTCTCTGAGACCGGCGGCCATCCAGTCCACCCGGGCGTCCAGATCGGAGAACGTCCACACCTCTCCATCAGCCCCCACCAGTGACGCACGCCCACCACACCGGCGCTCGGCCTTTGCCAGATAGCGAAGCACATTTTTCGCTGCCTCCCTTTTCGTCATCTCTCGTCCTTCGGTCCGGCCCACTGATAGAGTTCGTATCTTCGCAACTCCCGACCCAGCCCCGCGTCGATGGCAGTGGAGGGATTTCCATCCATGATCAGACAGATCGTCGCCTCCTTAAATCCCTTCTCGATCATCGCGTCGAAATATTGATAGGACATCGCCGACATCAATCCCTTTCGTCGATGCTCCGGCATCACACCCACAGTCTTGATATTAGCCCGGTGCTTTTTCCGATTGGCCAGAAACTTCAATTTCGCCCACAGATTTTTCTTGCCCTCCATCGCCTGTACTGCCTCAAAATAATCGGGGAAGCAAAACGAAAACGCCGCGTCTTCCCCATTCGGTCCCACCACAAAGAAACAGGTATCACCGTCGAGCAGGACCTCGCTGCCTTCATAGAGTTCGCCGAAATCACGGCGACTGATCGACGTATATAAAAAGCCCTTTGAGAAAATCACCCGGACCATCTCGTAGACCCGATCCAGATCTCTCTCCAGAGACTTCGGGGTCATCGGATCGAGCCGATACCCCAGCGCCCTGGACCTGGCCCACCGGGGCTGATGATGACGTCTTGCCCCCTCCAGATCTTCAACTCGTTGCGAATAATAACCCTGAATCACCTCAAACCCCGCCTTCTTCCACAGGTCCGGATAATACGGTGGGTTATAAGGCTCTTTGAGATAGGGGCGCTCATCGAAAGGACCCACATTCCACCGATACCGATGCCAGGTGTCCCCGTTCATCGGTCCCACCACTACCTGGGAGCCCTCGTCGATTGCCCACCCCGTTGCTCTCGTGAGCAGTCGAGAAACAGCCTCTTCATCATCGAGAGACTCAAAATTACCGACCGTGGCCACCGACTTTGCGGCGAGTTCCAATGACTGGGAGCGACGCACCACCGCGCAGCCGACTACTTCCTCGGCCCGTCGCACCAGAAATATCCGTTGCCTGTCGACGAACTCAGCCCGCCGAAGTTCCCTCTCCAGACTTCCGTCAAATGGCGGACAATAATGGGGATCATCCTTATAGATCCTGCGCCGAAGCCCCTCCATCTCGTCTACGATTGCCCCGGTAACCTTCTCTGATTCCACGATTTCTAGGTTCACGACGGGGACTCTCCTTGTTTTGCGGGCCAAATCTTTAGCAAGAGCGGCAATAATAATAGCTCTCCCACCAGCGCCGCCAGGGCTGCGACGATTGTCAAAAGACCGAAATACACCACGGTCACCAGATCGGCCAGAAGCAGCACCGAATAACCCGTCACCAGAAGCAATGTCGTGATGCAGATCGCCGGTCCGACCTCGTGAAACGCACGCTCCACGCAGCCCGACCAACTCTTTCCCTCCCGCTGAGCCCCTCGCCAGGAATGCAGAAAATGAACCGTATCATCGATGGCCACACCGATCACGATCGCCGCCACTACTGCGGTCACAGCATCGACATAAATCCCGAAAAAGCCCATCACCCCCAGCATCACCAGCACCGGAAATAAATTGGGAATCAGGCTGATGATGGCCAATCGAATCGAGCGCAGCCACAGGGTCATCAACAATAAAATCAGAAAAATTGCGATCCCCAGACTTCGTATCTGGGAGTCCACAATATGATGAATCACCGATGCATAAAGCGGCAAATACCCGTTGGCCTGTACATGGGCGACCTCACCAAACTCCTCTTCGGCCAACGCCTCGAGCCGCTCAATGGTCTCGGTTAATCCTGAAGCGGTCATCATCTCGATGGTCAAATTGATCCGCCCCATATTTGCATCGCGATCGACCATCGACTCCCACATAAAATCAGGAACTTCGCCGTACTCTGATAATCTATGAAGGATCTCAAGATGCAGGGCATTTCCTATATGATCATCGGCCTTAGCTTTCTCAGCGAACGAGGCGATCAACGATAGGACCTCCTCCGATTCCACCGACCGATCGCCTGCAGGCTCCACGCTCATCACCAGCGGGATATAGGGCCCCCATTTCTCTTCGATGGTTTCATGATCCATGACCACCTGATGATCGGCAGGCAAAAATCCCAGGGTAAACGTATCGACCCGCACCTGACTTGCACCGATGGCAGAGACCACCACGACCGCCGCCAACACGGCTCCCACAACCCTGGGGCGCTCCTCCACCCACCGTCGGAGGACATCGAGAAAAACTCGCACGTTGGGAAGCTCTCGAACTTCATCCGCACCCCGTCCGTAGAGAGCGATCGCCATGACCACGATGCTTATCAAAAACGCCGTGCCCACCCCTACTGCGGCAAATAACCCCAGATGTCGCACTCCCGTAAGAGAGGAGCTTGCCAGAGCTAAAAAACCCGCCATGGTGGTCACTGTGGTCATCAAACAGGGCACCGCCGCCGCCCTCAATGCCCGAACCAGAACTTCCTTGTCCGTCGCCTCCTCGTCCTCCCGGCGCACCCGTCGATAGGCCACCGGAAAATGCATCGCATCCGCGATCCCCAGCACCACGATCAAGGTGGGCAACAGCACGGTGATCATATTAATCTGGATTCCCAACCACCCCATCAGCCCCAGCGAAATCACCGTCCCCCCGGCCACCACCAATAACGACGCTACCACCAGGCGAACGCTTCGAAAGATCCACCACAACAATAAAAACATGATCAGATATCCGAGACCCACAAAGATCCCGAAATCCCGCTCCGTCAGGTCGCTTAATGCCTGGTAAATCACCCCGATCCCACCCTTTTGAACCGTCCGCCCCTCCAGATATTGCGCACTGATCTCTTCGATATCCGCCAGAATTTGACCCCGCCGCTGGTCAAAATCATCGGACTCCACCATCTGCAGCACCAGCAGATAACTCTCCTCACTCTCATCCACCAATTGTCCCGGAATGGACTCCCAGGAGTGAACCTCCTCTACACCGTCCAGCTCTCGAAGCGCCGCCGATGCCCTGTCCATCCGCTCGGCGGCCTCCTCCTCATAAACCCCGCCCGGTTCCTCGATCCTCAAGACCACCGCTTCGTCATTCCCGAAGGATTCCTTAAACTCCCCGTACGCCTCCAAATTGGGATCGTCGTCCAGAAACCAGACCGCCAATCCGTGATCGGGCTCCATCGATGTCTGAAGCCCCGGCACAAATAGAGCGAGAACGATCACCACAATGGCGAGCGCTACCCATCGAAATCTGACCAGTACATTCATCATTTCATTCCATGCCATCAGGGTCGTTTAGCTCTTCATCTCGTCAGACGCAGATGCGCTGTGCTTTTTTTCAAATCGATCACTTTCCTCCCCCCTCATTGATAGATGCCATCCAAATAGATGCCATCTAAATAAAACAAGGCCCCCCGATCTCTCGAGAGGCCTCATTCGTTTCTCCTCTACCCCGAAAGGCAGAACTACGAATCTGCAATCTCAGGCTTCATGCAACTCAAACCAGGGCTCGTAATAATTCTTCCGGATCAATTCCACCGAGTGCTGAATAAACCGGACCAGGGGCTCTGCCCCGATCTCTTCGACGGGATCTTCCAGATGCCCATAGGTATTCAACGGAAAGGACTTCGGCTCCAACTCCTCCGATTCCTCGATGAAATCATTCACCGAACCCCGATGCTCATCGGTTGGATCTTTTCCGGGATGGGGAGAAGCGTAGAGCTTGACCACACCCAGCGTATTGATGTCCAGGACCGCATAGCCGATGGCACCGTAGCGAAGATTCATGCCGCCGGCTCGTCCACCACCGATCTGCATATCACAACCCATCTTACGGGCGTGAATCAATACTTCTTCGAGTACTTCGCGCCGTTCTGTCCCACCTTCTCTTTCGGCTTTCTTTACCACATCGAGCGTATCCAAACGTGCTCCTTCAATTTGAGAAAACACACTGCATCTGATCTCACAATGCAGCCACCGCCAGCGCTTCGGCCTTCATCTGCGGCAGAGAATATAGAGAGGCACTTGATATAGACTACTCCCGTCGAATGACCGAAAAATTTTGTCTTCCTCGCAGCCTCTCCACTCGTGGGAGCTCCCCGCCATGTCCATTACGCCTCAAAAGTGTAGCAAATTCCATCACTTTTATCAAATCCGGGGAGAAATCACTTCTCATCCCCACATGATAACGTAGAGTAAAATCCCCATATAATGACAGACCGCTGCCGCCAGCACGAAGAGGTGCCAGATGGCATGATTAAAGAACAATTTCTCCCAACTATAAAAAATAACCCCCGCCGTATAAAAGAATCCCCCGGCAAAGAGGAGCACTATTCCTCCCAACTCCAGCGACTCCCACAGCGGTTTGATCGCAACCACAATCGTCCAGCCCATTCCCAGATACAGGGCCAGGCTTAACCCCTTAAATTTTCCGAACCAGAAGATCTTATAGACCACCCCCACCACCGCCAGCGACCAGACGAATCCGAAGATCCACCACCCCCAGGGATCGGGCAATGTCACAAGCGTATAGGGTGTATAAGACCCGGCAATCAACAGATAAATAGCGCTGTGATCGACAATGCGAAAGATTCGCCGAAGAGCCGGCTTGGTCATGCTGTGATAGATAGTAGAGGCGGCAAATAACAGCGTCAGCGTACAACCATAGATAACCGCGCTGATAATATGGGTCGCCTCCCCGTGAATCCAGGCCATCACCACGATCAGCGCCAGCCCCGCAATGCTCATTCCCAGACCAATTCCGTGACTGACACTATTTGCGATGTCCTCGGCACTGAAAATCTCAGTCTCGGCGTCTCCGGACTTCCAGTGCTCGATCAGACCTTGCTTCTCATGGGGTTTGGCTGCCTCAGTCGTCATTCTCTCTCCCGTATCCTGAGCCTCTCCACCTTCCCGTCAGTGGGACTGCCAGACAACGCTTTCTGCCAACAGGGACTTATCCTCTCTCTTGCTTATACATCCTTTACTTCCACGGTCCACCGCCGAAGTGCTCCCGCCAAATCCTTGCGGGTGCCCTCCGCTAACACCTTGCGTAATTCCTCAATCCCGGCATCCAACCCCTCCCACAGGGGAGAGGGCTGGCGCAGCGCCTTCCCTCCCTTCGAGGATCCACCGATCATTGTCCCTGGCTGTGAGTTAATCCCCTCTACAACTTCATCCAGAGCCTTTGCAAAAATCGAAAAAACCTGATCATCCTCCTCGATTACAATCTCCCGGAGCCGCTGGCTCACCTTTTTTTTCTGCCTCCCCGACCACCGGCGTATCCCTTTCTGCTCCTCGTCGAAATAAAACCCCAGCTCCAGCGCCGAAAACCCCTGCCCGCCACTGATCGTTCGGCGGGGAGGATGCACGATCATTCCCCAGCGTCCTGTCCAGGTTTCTTCTCCGTCATTCACCTCCCAGGTCGCTGAAACCCCGGTCGGAATCCGCCGTCTCTTCTCCACCCACTCAAGATGATCTCGATAGACTTCCACTTTAGTCTGGTCCGGCGCAAAATCCTCGGTGATCTCCTGAGCCACGGCGAACGCATCAAGGAGTTTCTCCGACGTCGATCGCTCCCAGCCGCCCAGCCGGGCAGGCATAAAGACCGCTCCCGCAAGCAACCTCCCCTCATCGGCGGGAAGCTCGCTTATCCGCTTCGCAACCTCTTCGCCAAGGGTATACCGGCGACCCTCTCGGCTCTCCTCGATCACCGAACCCAACACCACCGAAGATAACCCCCGGCTCAATAACTCCTCCAACAACCAGTCGACCACCTCCTCACTCAACTCCGCATCGGTAGCCGCCTCTGGCGGAAGCTCTCGTCGAAGGACCCTCTCCTCCGTGGCATCCCACCGCACTCCACAGCTCAACTCCTTGACCACTCCCCCCTTCTCCACCGAGGCCCGTCCCACCGCCGAGTTCAACATCCGATACAGCAACGTCTTCATACAGAGACCTCGAAAATGGTCGCTGCCCAACATAAAATCTATGGCCCGAGAACCCGCATTCAATAGCCGATTGAGCTTCCAATGACCCGCCGGCGACCTTCCCACCTCAATCGATCGGGTCTTCAATCGATAAAATGCCCCCAACAGCGCCAGTGAGATTCCCACTTTTTCTGCATGCTCTTGAGCCAGCGTCGCCGCCTCGTAATAGGGATCCGGGTGCTCCGCTTCCTGTAGAGCGGACAAAAACTCTTCCACCACCGCCAGCGGCGGAAGCTCCTCACCGAAATACGGACGCACCGCCTCAATCCAGGGCCCAAGCCCGCTGCTGCTTCCCGGCACTGCTCCCCAGGGGTCACTGCCCGACTTTGCCGCTCCTCCACTGGCTTCTACCTTCTCGATCCGAATCGCTGCGCTCACCCAGAATCTCCGCTCTACAAAAAGAGCCGCCCGGATAGACTCACCCGGGCGGCTCAGAACTTGCTACTTCTTCACTGCTGACCTGAGCTCAGGCCTCGTGCAACTCACGCCAGGGCTCATAATAATGCTTGCGGATCAATTTGATAATATACTCCACAAAGTCCACCAATACCTCAGAGCCCACCTCTTCTACGGTCTCTTCGAGATGACCGTAGGTATTGATGGGAAACGACTTCGGCGTGATCTCTTCGTTGGTCTCAATAAATTGATTGACCGCGTCTCGATATTCGTCGGGAGCGTCCTTACCCGGATGAGCCGAGGCATATAATTTGACGAGCCCCTTGGTATTGATGTCCATCACCGCGTAGCCGATGGCCCCGTAGCGAAGGTTCATACCACCGGCACGACCACCTCCGACCTGCATCTCACAGCCCATATCCCGGGCCCGCATCAATACCTGCTCCAGCGCTTTGCGCCGATCGGTACCGCCGAGCTCTTCTGCTTTCTTCATCACATCCAATGTGTCCATTCTTTCTCCTTCAAAGGACCTGAACATTCCAGCCTCGCTGGTGTTCATACGATCCTCAAATACGTCTGATAGGCGTCGTTGAGCGCGGGCAGACCCTACTTGATCCCCGACAATTTTTCCATCCCCGAAATTCTCTTTTTCGTTGCTCTTTTGTGGCAGCTTACTTTCTCACCCTTCATCCCGGTGATCGGTGGCCAACTATAACCACCGGTAGCTCCGCGTCAACGTACCACCGGTGGCATCTCACCTTGTCAGAATCCCCCTCCATTCGGCAAATCATGATCAGTGGTCACAATCCCCAACTCCAGAAAATCAGGGGTATTGGACCACTCAATCACCCCCACTCGCCAGAGATCATTGACAGAAGAGATTCGCCGCTGATCTTCCCAGTGCAGCACTCCGTCAAAAAACACCTTCACCGTCGCATCCGAGGCTCCATTGCCAAAATCATTATAATAATGAACCCCCACATGATAAGTGGTCCCGGAACTGGGATTGCTGTGACTTACGGTCTCCGGAGACTCCCCGTAGAGAGAGTCGATATCCAGAGATACC